>JAHWIS010000125.1 GCA_019322385.1 Candidatus Woesearchaeota archaeon | reverse complement strand
CTATCTTCTTCAGCGCTTGCTTCATCACGCCAGGCAGCGCAGCGCAAAGTTTCCTGTCGCTTCCACCAGCCTCTGCCTTCCCCCAATTCCCAGGAACATGAGCGCAGAAGCATTTCTTGCCGGATGCTGCCTGGTGCCTTGTCGCGAATATTATCCAGTCACCCTCGACCTCTTTGTCGATCCCTTCAGAATGTATTGTCTCTTCATCTGTCGTGTACAGCTTTATGCCTTGCTTTGCATGCACATGGTTTCCATGGAACATCTCTGTTGTCTCTTTGAACCCGTGCAGCTCTATGAGGACGTCCCTTATGTTCATCCCTGCAATGTCCTTTTTTGAAACGATTATCGAGGGTTTCATGCTGTCTTAAGCAAAAAGCTTATATATAAAAATTGTTTGATTACGCTTATCAGACATCATTGTAATAAACATAAAAGAGGCCAAAAATGGAGGAAATATCAAACAAGACATTGGCAACATTGCTTGTCATCGCAGTTATTGTTTCTTTGGCTGGAGCATTCTTTGCCATCAGAGGGGTTACGCAGGTAACGAACATCATCTCTGGTGCTCAGGCGGCCCAGCAGTCCGGGACAGCACAGGTCAACATAACATCCCAGACATCTATCACGCTATCACAGAACAGTGTGAACTTTGGTTCTGGCTATAGGAATGAGACAAACCTCACAAGCATAAACAACGAGTGCAACATGTCATCAAATGACGCAGCAGCACCAGATTGCTGGGTTGTTGCTGACAGCTTCTCGCCGCTGGACTTTGTGCTTGAGAACAACGGGAACAGGTATGTGAATGTTACCATAAACTCAACAGCTGCCGCTAACTATTTCGATAGCTGTACACTGGCGACAGGTATTGATGGCGGAGATGCAGACTTTGCCTTTACAGGAGAGGAAGGTGCTGAAAATGGTTGCGTAGGTACATTGACAACTTCCGAGACATCATTGACAGGCTCTCCGCAGCTCTTGTGCACCAACATGTCCTACATAAATGATGATGACGAGTTCAACATCTCGATCAGCATAGATGTGCCTGCAGGTCCTGCAGGGGTGTGCTTAAACACTGTGGATTTCGAGGCAATATCTGTTTAAGCGGAATATTTTTTCTTTTTCCTTTGAACATTATCTAGTTCTATAACTGCTGCTCTCTCAGCCTGTTTTCCGCAACATTTATAAATAAGTATAATAATAAGTACAAAAATACTTATATTGAAGTAGAAACATTAATAAATAAGTATTTATTTAAGTAAAAAAATAAGTACTAAATAAACGCAAAATGACCACTCTGAAACGTAAGATCTACAAGCGCGGTTCCAGCTTTGAGACAACTATTCCTATGCCGCTGCTGTTTGCGCTTGACACGTCAAAGAAGCATAATGTTCTTTTCAATTTCGACCAGCAGAGTAACCGTTGGTATATAGAGTTCGAGGAAGCTGGGGAAACTAGAGGAAGGCAAAAAAGAGGTAGGAAGAGATGAGATTAGTTTTCCACGGTGGGGCAAGGGAAGTTGGACGAAGCTGTGTTGAGATAACTACAGGCACCAAGCGTCTCTTGCTCGACTGTGGCCTTAAGCTCACTCCGCACGGCACAGAATACCCTATCGGCTTTGACAAGGTCGATGACATAGATGCAGTCTTCATCTCACATGCACATCTCGACCATACAGGTGCGCTGCCCCTTCTTGACCACAGGGGCATGGACTGCCCGATATTCATGACAAAGGCATCGAAGCAGCTGACGCGGCTGTTGCTCAAGGATGCCTTCAAGATCGGTCGCATCAATCATCAGCATCTCGGCTATGCAGCGGCAGACATAAGAAAGGTCCTGAGTTGCATAAGGCGCGTTGTCATGGACACAAAAGGGGGATTCAATGGCATAAAGTTCAAGTACTTTGACGCAGGACACATACCTGGTTCTGCTGCGATATTCCTTGATGTCGAAGGGACTACATTACTTTACACAGGAGACATAAACACGATTGACACTAAGCTGCACAAGGCAGCTGAGACAGACTTCCCTGAAATCGACATCATGATATGCGAATCAACATATGGAGATAGAGACCATCCTCCACGGGATAAGACAGAGCAGGATTTCCTGCAGACAATACAGGACACAATCGAAAGAGGCGGCTCTGTCATTATCCCGGTTTTTGCTCTCGGCAGGTCTCAAGAGATACTCCAGCTTCTTTCGACAAGGAAGTTCAAGGTGCCTGTGTATTTTGATGGCATGTCTGTCGAGGCAACCAACATAACACTTGACAATCCTGATGCCATAGCGGATCCAAATGCATTGAAGGCAGCATTGAAGAAGGTAAGGCTTGTCAAGGGCAATGGCGACAGGATGGAGGCTGTCAAGACACAGGCGATCATCGTCACTACATCAGGCATGCTTACAGGCGGACCTGTGATGCACTACCTGAAATACTTCCACAAGAATCCTGACAACGCAGTGCTGTTGACAGGATATCAGGGGGAGCACACAAATGGCAGGCTTCTGCTTGAGAAGAAACAGGTGTATATCGACGGCTGGCGGACAGGTGTCAAGTGTCGTATAGAGCAGTTTAACTTTTCTGCGCACGCAGGCATGTCCCAGCTGAAGTCGCTTGTGCGGAAAGTGAAGCCTAAGAGGATATTCTTCATGCACGGGGAATACACCGGACTGGCCAATATGCAGGAATGGGCAGAGGCGCTAGGCATGGACGCGCATGTCCCCAGGCTTGGTGAGTCGATAGCTATCAAAAAAAGGTGATCATATGAAGCTGAAGATTGATGATGCGATCAGGAGCATGGATTATGCTGACCTTGTCAGGCTTCATGAGGATCTGAAGCAGGGAGGTCATGCATTGCGACGCATGGTCACTGATAAGATTCTTGAGAAGGAGAAGGAGCATGGCAAGCATTGCGCAGTGTGCCAGTCAGATGTAGACCCGCACAGCACGACGAACTTCACATTGCTGCTTGGGCCTGAAGGCCTGAAGAGAAAGGCTAGTTTCTGTGCCATCGACTGCCTGAAATATTTCATATCAAACATAGAGAAGAGGAAAGCAGAGCTGAAGAAGAAGGCTGTAGAGGAGAATGCAGAGAATGCAGATGATCAATAGGGTATTGATGAAAAGGATATCATTTTTCATACTGATACTTGCAGCGATTGCAATGTTCAACATAGGATGCGCCATCACAGGCAAGACATCTGAAGTCCTCAATGAGAATATAATAAGCTGTTCACTCAACACAGAGATAGGATTCCTCGTGATCAACGATGAGGCCCAGGCATGCTACCGGGAGTCTGGCCTGTATTTTGTTATCGAGAACACTGGATCAGAGATGATCCACGGGCTCAGCATCCTCCTCTATTCAGATTACAACATCACCATGGTCATCCATGAGGAGATGGCTCCAGGAGACATAATGTATCAGAACCTCAACTTCGGCACCCAGACACTGGGCGGAGTGAAGTCACTGACCCTCTTCCCATTCATAGGGGAGAACGAGGTCTTTTGCAGGGACGCCACAATAGGCGTAGAGCTCCCAAGGTGCTGATAACAGCGCCAGCACCTATGCCTAGCGAGCTGAAGGTTTGAGAAGTGGAAATGATCGCAGTTGGGCAAAAGGATGCGGTAATGGAATCAGAGCGAGCGCATGGTGCTGGCGCATGGCAGCGGCGTAAGCTCAGGGAAACAATTATAAATAGAAATGCTTTGAAACCCCTCTGGGGTGTGTTTAGCACATTTTAGGTGTTTATCATGAAAAAAAGAGGTGTACGTAAGGCTAAGTCCAGCTCTAGGCACAGGACTGCAAGGAAAAAGGCCAAGCCTAAGACTAAAAGGAAAAAGAGGCCTGTTTCTGAAGTTGCTGCTGCCCAAAGGATTCTCACAAAAGAAGAGAAAGCAATAGAAAAAGGGATACAGTTCGCTTTCGGCCCTAAAGAGCTCCACATCACACTCTTTGTCCTTTCATTGATAGTGCTTGCATTCCTGTTCAGCTCAATAAGCCTTGTGTTCTATGCAGTGCTCAGCATTGCAGCATTGCTGTTCGCTAATTTCATGCATCACCATGAGCACAGGCCTCATGACATACTGAATATCCTAGGGCTTTTCTTCCTTCCTCTGCTGTTCACACTGCTGGCTTTCCAGGACACATTGGTCTGGCTTCTGCTTGCAGTCTACACAGTCTCTGTCATATCGACGATAGTCATATATTATTATCACAAGAAGGTGCACACTCCCTTGAAGATAATGTGGCAGGTCACATATTCAAGGATTGTCGCGATAACACTTGCTCTTATTGTCGCGTGCCTGCTCCCTTCATTTGTCTTTCCTGACTCATTCCTGAGCATGTTCGAGATGGTCTTCATATTCGTGCTCCCGGTCGCATTCGTGTTTTTCTTCTTCTCAAAGTTCTTCTATGTATATTTCTTTGACAGGAAGCACATCCGTGCAGACATCCTGAAGAGCCTGCGCTACACAGTCACGTATACATTGGTCTTCATCATCCTGCTCATGTGCATCTATACAATCTTTGCTGCGGCACTCCACAGCCAGAGGGCAGATGTATATGGGTCAGACCTTGACTTTGCATTGGTCGGCATCGCAGGCCTTGAGAAGAGCATAGAACAATCTCCGCAAAAGGACCTTACAGTGTCAAGAGACCTGCTCACTTACACGACCAGGCTGAAGGATGAGATATCTGCAGAAAAGGGTGCAGTTGTAGAGAGAAAACTGTCATTCGCAGACATCATGGATGACTCGTATTTTGAGGAGCTCTCAGATGATGTGTATTCTTCTGTGCGTTTTGTGACGCTCCAGTCAGATATTGCAGATCTGAAATCAAGCATCGCTGAGAAGCACGCAGACTTTTCCGAAAGGGACGATGATGGCATAGCATTTGATGGCAGCCAGTCTGTCGAACAGTATGCAAGCGAACTTATGCTTAATGTCGAGGAGAATTTCAATCCATTGTCCAGGGATCCTGGTGTGCAGGAGCTTGTAGAGAAGCTGGACGACCCATCAGAACAGTTCTCTTCAGTTGACAGGCAGGGATTCCTCTATTGGTTCTCAGAAGAGGCTGATCTTGCTCCTATATTCCATTCCGACTCTGTCTTCGGGAGGCAGATGTCGATAGTGATAAGGCAGATGAAGCCGTTCAGGAGCCTGGCAGACCTTACAGTCAAGATAATAGTCTTGACTCACAAGGAGGCTGCCTCAAGCTCTGCTGTCGAGCATCTCTATGACACGCGTGAGGCTGATGCAGATCCGATGAGTGCGGCTATCAGGTACAGCATCATCGCAGACTCGATCGAGTCTGCAGACGAGAGGGTATCAGAGGCTGGTAAGATAGGTTTCAGGGTTGATTGGTGTGGCTAAGAAAAAATCAAATAAGCGGAAAGTGAAGAAGGCAAAGCAGAAGAAAGTGAAAAAAGCCAAGATAAAGACTAAAAGCAAGCCTGCGAAAAAGACAAAGAAGAAAACTGTTAAAAAGAAAACTAAATCTCAAAAACGATCAATAAAGAAAAGGGCTTCGCCAAAAAAACGATTGAAAAAAGCAAAACCAGCGAAGAAAAAGGCAAAGGTAACAAAAAAGAAAGCAAAGCCAGCAAAAAAGAAAGCAGAACCAAAAATAAGGATAGTCAAGCCCAAGCCTGTCGAGGTCATCACGTTCGAGCAGCAGGTAAAGAAGGCAAAGCCTGCAGGCGAGTTCCATAAGCATGTCGATAGTATAGACAAAGAGATAGCTGAGTACAAGAAGGCCCTTGAGGCACAGGGGGCTGCTCCTCCGATGCCTGTCTCTGCAGCTGAAGTGGAGAAAGAAGAGGAGAAAGTCGAAAAGCAGCTGAAGAAGCCAGGCAAGCGCGGCCCGATAATGTTCTATCTAATATCATCATTAATCTGCATCGCAGTCCTTGCGTATCTTTTCGGGACATTGACCACAGGGATATTCTACTTCCTGTTCGGCATGTTTCTCTGGTGGTGGTCCCATCTGTTCCACATAACAAGGTCAGGGGCATGGAAGGCATTCTTCTCATTAGGTGTCTTAATACCTTTCCTTTACATGTTCTACTGGTATTTCAATGATTTCCTCAGCCTTTTAGTCTTGATTATGTATGCAATGTCCTTGGTCATAGCAGGATTCCTGTATTTCTATCATGTCAGGCGCGAACTTGCAGGCGAGATCCACAGGTCATTCGCACGCACCCTGCTCGTCATGTTCTACTCGCACATCATGGCATTCACAGCAGCATCAGCACTCGCATACGGGCTTTCATATGTGTTGTTCACTGACTCTTTCGTGAGCATCGCATTTGTCCTTTTGGCCTGGCTGCTTCCGGTTCTGCTTGTGTATTTCTTCCTCACGAAATTCCTTTACCTCAGGTTCTTTGACCAGAAGCATATCAAGAGGGACCTGAAGAAAGGTGTTGTCCACGGCGCAATATACTGCTTTATCCTGATAATCCTCCTGCTGGGGGGATATCTTCTCACTGCATTCCAGCTGGCAGGTGAGGAGCAGAAAGCATATGACGAGACATTCAATGCAATCTCAGGTTCGCTTTCAGCGATCGATTCAGACATATCAGGATTCGCAGCAGCCAACAATGCAGGGGACATCCTGGACCTCAAGGTGACAAAGGACCTGAAATCCCTTTCAGGCCAGATGCTGCAGGGCGCGACAGACATCAAGGCAGAGCTTGACGCCACAAGGATATCTTTTGATGATTACCTTTCTGATGATTACTTCACGACGCTTTCGCGAAACAGGATACTGCTTTCCAGGAGCGCAGGTGTTGCATACGGTGTCAATGATGTCAAGGATGACCTGTTCAGGGAATACAACAGGGTCAAGGCCTTTGAGGAGACTGGAGAGTTCGACGACAGCACAAAAGATATTGATGAGCATTACTATTATGTGATCAGCTTTGTGAATGACGCCTACATGCCTTATGAGGAGTCTGATGAAGTGCTTGCTCTGAGGGAAAAGGTATCTGGTTCCATCAATTCTTATTCTGGATTGCTTGCAGACCAATCCCTGCTTGAGTTCAACCTTGTCTTCCATCCTGATATGACGCTCTTTGTCGCAGGGGAATCAAGGTTCTCGCAGCGCTTCTATGATGTCATCTATCATACAGCAGTGTTCAGGGATTTCATGGTGCTGGTCTTCAACAACATCCTGTCCCAGCTGGAGGAGACAGTCGATCCTTATCCTGTGCAGTACCTGTACCGCTCTGCAGGAGAAGAGTCAACACTGAGCAGCGTGCTGAGATATAGGATAGTCAAGTCCAACATTGACGCCACTGCTTCATTGTCTGTCTGAATTTGCTAAAATGTCATACTATACAACCCCCCTAAAAGACCTTTTTGTGCAGTTCTCATCTTCTGAGGAAGGCCTCTCATCCGACGAGGCAGCAAGGCTCTTGCAGAAGTACGGCCCGAATGAGCTGAAGGAGGCAAAGGGCGAGCCTTGGTGGAAGCTTCTTCTGAACCAGTTCAACTCTCCTGTAATATGGATCTTGCTTGGCGCGGTGGTGGTGTCATTGTTCATAGGAGAGGCTGTCGATGCGATAGTCATCGCTGTCATCCTTGTCCTGAATGCTGTTCTCGGATTTGTCCAGGAATTCAAGGCAGAAGCAGCTATTGAAGCATTGAAGAAGATGGCGAGCCTGAAGGCTGTTGTCCTCAGGGATGGCAAGCAGGTAAAGATCGACGCAAATGATGTTGTTCCTGGAGACATCATAATGCTTGAGACTGGCGAGAAGATACCTGCAGATGCCCGCCTTATAGATGCTATAAATCTTGAGACGCAGGAGGCAGCGCTTACAGGCGAGTCAAACCCAGTGGCAAAGAACACTGAATTGATAGAAAAGGATGTTGCTGTCGGTGACAGGCTGAACATGGTGTTCTCTAGCACAATAATAACAAGGGGGCATGGCAAGGCATTGGTCTGCGATACTGGCATGAAGACAGAGATAGGCAAGATAGCCCATATGATACAGACCACCGAGACAGAATCAACCCCATTGCAGAAGAAGCTTGCAAGGCTGGGGAAATGGCTAGGCATTCTCGTCGTGGCAATATCAGCCATAGTCTTCTTGACAGGCTATTTTGTCTATGAAGGTTCTGTGCTTGAGCTCTTCTTTGCTGCAGTCGCGTTAGCTGTCGCAGCTATTCCTGAAGGCCTGCCTGCAGTCGTCACCATTTCCCTCTCGCTCGGCGTGAGACGGATGGTGAAGCGCAATGCCCTGGTGAGACACCTTCCTAGTGTCGAGACATTGGGCTGCACAACAGTCATATGCTCTGACAAGACAGGCACTCTTACCCATAACCAGATGACTGTGAAGCGCATATTCGCAAACGGAAAGGACGTCAATGTAGAGGGCTCGGGCTACAAGCCAGACGGCAAGTTCTCTGCAGACCCGAAAGAGCTTGACATGATACTCAAGATAGGTGCCCTGAACAATGATGCAAAGCTTGACAAGGAGAAATACACGATCATCGGCGACCCTACTGAAGGCTGCCTCATAACTTCTGCACTCAAGGCAGGTCTTGACAAGGATGAGCTTGATAAGAAGTATCCGAGGGTAGATGAGATTCCTTTTGATTCAGAGCGCAAGATGATGACCACTGTCCACACTGTCAGCGGGAAAAGGTTTGCTTATGTAAAGGGAGCTCCTGACCTTCTCCTGGACAAGTGCAGCAAGATATGGATGAACGGCAGGATTGTCAAGCTTGACCCAAAAAGAAGAGACAGGTTCTTACAAGGAACGAGGAATATGCAAAAGGCGCGCTTCGCGTACTCGGCTTTGCTTTCCGCGAGCTCAAGAAAGGCGAGAAAAAAGAATCCTGGGAAAAGAACCTTGTCTTTGTCGGCCTGCAGGCCATGATCGATCCTCCAAGAGAGGAGGTCAAGGAATCGATTGCTGAGTGCACGAGGGCAGGGATCAAGGTCGTGATGGTCACTGGAGACCTGAAAGCAACTGCTGAAGCTATTGCAAAAGAGCTCGGAATCGAAGGCAAGGCAATGACTGGTGCAGAGCTTGAAAGGATGAATGAGGAAGAGCTTGAGAATATCGTCGACACTGTCTCCATCTACGCAAGGGTGAATCCAGAGCACAAACTGAAGATCGTGAAGGCCCTGAAAAGCCAAGGTCATGTCGTTGCCATGACCGGTGATGGTGTGAATGACGCGCCAGCATTGAAACAGGCGGACATCGGCATCGCCATGGGCATAACAGGCACTGATGTCTCGAAAGAAGCGAGCGAGATGATACTAACTGATGATAATTTCACGTCGATCGTGAATGCGATCGAGGAGGGCAGGGGTATATATGATAACATAAGGAAGTTTGTCAATTACCTCCTGTCATCAAACATGGGTGAGGTCCTTGTTATATTCATAGGGATGATCCTTGGTCTTCCCCTTCCATTGATTGCTGTCCAGATATTGTGGATAAATCTTGTCACAGATGGACTGCCTGCTGTAGCGCTTGGCGTCGATCCTGTTGCAAAGGATGCGATGAAGCGCCCGCCGAGGAAACTGAAGGACAGGATAATGTCCAAAGGCATGTCTTTAAACATATTCACAATGGGTGCGCTTATAGGCGCAGCGACATTAGTTATGTATTACATCGGACTTCAGGAGAGTGTAGAGCTAGGCAGGACAATGGCGTTCATGACACTCGTTCTCCTAGAGATAGTGAGGCTTCAGATGATCCGCTCTTCATATCACTCTGGTATGTGGTCCAATAAGTGGCTGGTCGGCGCAGTGATACTTTCATTAGGCCTACAGATGCTCGTGGTCTACACACCGCTGAGGGTATTCTTCAAGACAATACCTTTGGGCGGAATCTACTGGCTCTATATGCTGGGCGCGCTTGTAGGTGTTTTTATAGTCGGCACAATCGCTGGAAAGATTATAAAGAAGGTCACGCATGAGTTTTATTAAAGGGTTTTTATAGTTCTTAAAGCCTTTCTAAATATTTATAAACAACCCTCAGCCCCTTAAATCCATGAGGGATGCTTTTTTTCAGGAGATTATCGAGACTATAAAGCAGAAACCGCACTCTAAGATAGATATATCTAAATTAAAACTAAAGCTCTGCGCAAAGCATAAGATAAAGAGGGTGCCGACTGACATAGAGATACTTCTGAATGCAGATGACGAGGACGTGCCAAAGCTCAAGAAGTCTCTGATGACAAAACCGACAAGATCTATAAGCGGTGTCGCTGTCGTCGCTATAATGTGCAGGCCGCACAAATGCCCTCATGGTAAGTGCAATATCTGCCCTGGCGGAGTAGGTTCTCACTTCGGTGATGTCCCGCAGTCTTATACAGGGAACGAGCCTGCAACAATGCGCGCTTTGCGCCACAACTTTGACCCATACCTGCAGGTCTTCAACAGGCTGGAGCAGTATATTGTAACAGGCCACATACCTGACAAGGTAGAGCTTATAATAATGGGAGGCACTTTCCCCTCGACAAACAGGAACTACCAGAAAGGCTTTGTCAAGCTCGCGCTCAAGGCGATGAATGACTTCTCTGGGTTGTTTTTCAAGAAGAAAACGATAGACATCCCTAAGTTCAAGGATTTCTTTGAGCTTCCCGGTGCAGTCGGTGACGAGCTGCGCATAAAGTCGATCCAGCGGAAGCTGGAAAAGATAAAGGACAGGCCGAAAGCATCCCTTGAAAAGGAGCAGACAAGGAATGAGACTGCAAAGATAAAGTGCGTAGGCCTCACTGTCGAGACAAGGCCTGATTATGGCAGGCTCAAGCATGGCAATTTTGCATTGGAGCTCGGCGCGACAAGGGTTGAGCTCGGCATAGAGTCTGTTTTTGATGATGTACTTGCAAAGATGGAGCGCGGCCACGACGTCAACGAGGCAGTCAAGTCGATAAGGGAGCTCAAGGACCTGGGGTTCAAGCTGAACTTCCATTATATGCTTGGTTTGCCTGGCTCTTCTCCGTGGAGGGATCTTGAAGGCCTCAAGAAACTGTTCGACAATCCAGACTTCAGGCCTGACATGCTCAAGATATACCCTTGCATGGTATTGAAAGGCACAAAGCTGTACAATCTGTGGAAGAAAGGCAAGTATCATCCTCTTACGACAGGACATGCAGCAAAGATAATCTGTGAATTCAAGCAATCTGTACCTAAGTACAATAGGATAATGCGCATCCAGCGCGACATCCCGACCTTTCAGACCGAGGCTGGCGTCGACAGGACAAATCTGCGCCAGTATGTCAGTGAACTTTGCGAAAAAAACAGGATCAAGTGCAGGTGCATCCGCTGCAGGGAAGTAGGAAGGGCAAAATATCTTGGAAAGGTCAGCATAACAGTCGAGCAATACGAAGCAAGCAAAGGACAGGAGTTCTTTATCGCAGCAGAAGACACAAGGAATGATGTCCTTGTCGGATTCGCACGGCTCAGGTTCCCTTCAAAACCGCGAAGAAAAGAGATCACAAAGGAATCGGCGATCATAAGAGAGCTCCATGTCTATGG
>JAHWIS010000124.1 GCA_019322385.1 Candidatus Woesearchaeota archaeon | reverse complement strand
TCAGCCATCTTCTTGCCTGTCTCTGTCTTCATGCGATCCTTCAGAAGAAGCAGCTTCTCGTAGAAATGGTTTATTGTTGTTCCTTTGCTGCTCTTGTATTCCTCGAATGTCTTGTGTTTTACTGGTTTGGTGTCAGGATTGTGTATTTCCCTGCCTTTGTGGCCTCCATATGCAAGTGCCCTGGCAATGCCTATGGCGCCTATAGCATCAAGCCTGTCTGCGTCCTGCACAACCATGCCTTCTTTAGTCTTTGTTATCTCTGACCTGACTCCTGCGCCTTTGAAAGAGACATTTTTCACTATTTCGCAGACGAGATCAGCTGTCTCATTGTCAATTTCAAGGGTTTCAAGCCAATCCTTTACAGGCTTGAGATCGTCTCCTTTGTAGAGTTTCCAGTCAGCAAGGTCGTGCAGAAGGGCTGCGAGTTGGACTATGAACATGTCTGCTTTTTCCTTTTCTGCGATGTGTATAGCTGTTTTCCACACACGATAGACATGCCACCAGTCATGACCACTTCCGTCTCCCAGCATCTGTTCCTTGACATGATCTGCAGTCTTTTGGATTATTGATTCTTTGTCCATGGCAAGTATTTTCTAAAGCTTTGTTATAAATTTTTTGTATTCTTTGTTGAAATGCTTGCTTGATTTTGTCTTTGATAGAATTCTTTTGGTGTTTTGGGTAATTGATATCTGTCAATGATTATCCAGACGTATGCAGGTATTATATGGGCGTGTGTCGGGAAGATGGTTTACATGTATTATGTCGAATAATGTCTGTGTTGTTTGGTTGTGGTGTTGGTATTATATCGACAAGATGTTTTGGAAAAAAGTGAGTTTTTGGAGAAATTGGTGCTAATTCAGGCAAAAGTGAGAGTTAAGATTACCTGTTTCCCAGGATTTTCCTGATCAGGTTCTGGTAATACTCGCTGACCTGGGCTTTTTCGCCTTTTGTGATCCTTCTGAAGGGCATGCATGTAGCCATATTACCTTTTGGCCCGCGCTTCTGGAGGCAGGTCATCCTGCTGTGTTTTCCTCTTCGCTCCGGCCCCTGGTAGATATAGTCAGCAAAGCCGTCCATGACCCTGCCTTTTGCATCATCCATATAGCAATGGCCAGTGACATCACCAGGCTTTCCATAGAACTCACAGGCTATCAGAAACCTGTCTTTACCTTTATTATCCAAAGAAAGTGAGTGTACAGTTATGTCATCTCCATCCCTTGAGTGGAGGAGTGCTGTCCTTGTTCCTCGCTCGTCGAGGTATTTTTCCAGTCCATTGACAATGTTTTCCATGTCCAGCCCCTGGTTCTGCGGGTATATGATCCCTGCATTGTTGTAGGGCTTTACTCCTTCGATTCCTGGATCATGGGTTGTTATCTGTATCTTTCCTGCATTCGGATCCCTGCTCTCTTCACGTGACGCAGCATATTTGTGAGTCTCTGTCTTTGTCGACGGCGCAGCATGATTTGCAGGAATGACTTTTGTATGGTTCGGCACTCTGCCTGGATTTGGCTCTGGTTGAAAGAAAGACTGGTAGCCCTTGAAATAACATCCATAATTAGCCATGCCGAACGCGGCAAGAAATATTGCAAGTTTTCTAAGGGTGTTTTTTGGCTGCATTATTGCTTAATTAGCAGGTTTTTCCTTATTGTCCTGTTTATAGTGTATGCAATATGTAAAATCATTTACAGTAAGCACAATCCAATCAGGCGCTGCCCTGCACCAATTAACAGGCGTTTCTTTTCCTTCTGACCAATCTGTGATGGAGCCTATATGACTGTTCTGGTCCTGTGGCTCTATATCCATCCGGATTTTACCTTTTGTTGCTAAAAGCTTTCCTTCTCCCATTATAGATACTCTTTCTAGTAATGTACTGACTCTGTCTTCAAGCTCCTTCATCTCTGTGCTGTTTTGCGGCACATAATTGAAATCCTTGGCAGTGAATTGTTTTGTTTCGTACATTTTAAATCGTCCTTAAGACAGAAAGCTGCTCTTCCTCAAAGAGGTTGTCTGCAGAGTTGAGCTTCTTTTCAGTGTCCTTGAGTCGCATCTTGAGATGCCTGTTCTCCTGGTCAAGGAACATGATCCACTCATTTGTAGAGTCTTTCAGAGCATTCAGCTGCTCTTCTAGAATGTCCTTGTCAGTCTTTACAGCCCTGAAGGCTGCTTTAAGCCTTTTGTCCTTGTTGAACAGATTCTTCAGTTTCATTTTTGCTTCACCTATTCTTCTCTCCTAAACATCTTAGTTGTGTTCCATTCACCAGCTTCTTCCTGCTGTTCCTTTAGAAAGTCCTGCCAGCCCTGGTACTCTTCCTCATTCTTGATATACAGGCTCACAATACTGTTTATGTCCTGTGTATCCTGGCTTTTTGTCTTCATTAGATATTGTTCCATGTTTACCCCTCAACACCAAATTATTAGGTATAAGGACCAAGAACTAGTATTTAAATGTTTCGGTTTTGTTGTCCCTTAAAAGTGGTAAAAATGGCTTTTAAACTGGGTTTTTTGTAGGATTCAGGCAGCTCATGGCTCGTCTCTTAAGCTCAAGATTGCTCAGGAATTCAAAATAATCACGATTCTGCTTGACCCATCTCTTGACTATCTTTGCGCCTATTATCTTGAACCCGACAGTGGAGAATGAGGGCAGCGAGACCTGAGAACATAGACCCTTGACAGCATTGATGTTGTACTCAAAGAATATGCTGATCGCGTCATTTATCGCTCTTGTGTAAGAGTAGAAGTCCTTGAAAGCATCAATCATACCTTCCTGAAGCTCTAATGCAGACATGTTCCTGGGCTTGAAAACAGCATGCATGCCATCATAATAATCCCAGCGTTTGTGGATAAGCCTCTTGCTGCCTTCGAATTCCTTATATACACGAGTGCCTGGCAAAGGAACAAGGGTTGCGAACTGGGTGGAGTCAATGCCGTATGTGTTGCAGAATTCAGAGGTCCTCCTGAAGACTCGCTTGTCATCATCATCAGAGCCAAAGATAAACATGCCATGTATGTTGATTCCATTGTCATGGAATACCTTTATTGAGTTCTTGATGCTCTTCAGCCCCTGGGCCTTGTTGAAGCGCTTGAGGGTTGCAGGATTTATCGATTCAAAGCCGACATAGACATTGTAGCAGCCAGCATCAGCCATCTTCTCAACAAGCTTAGGGTCGTTGGTAACATCTGTCCTTACCTGTGCAGTCCATCTGAAATCGATACCTGAGCGCTTTATCTTCTTGACGAGATCGTAAGTCCTGCTTTTCATTGCAGCGAAATTGTCATCATAGAAAAAGACCTTTCTGGGCTGCATCTTCCTGAGGGTCTTCATGGTATTGTTTATGCTGAGGGTCCTGTATCTCTTGCCGAACATCTCTGTCACAGAGCAGAATGTGCAGTCAAACGGGCATCCCCTCGAGGTTATCATAGGGGTCATATACATCTTTTTGCTGTTCTCGAGCAGGCTGAAATCAGGTATGGGATAATCATCCATGTTTATGTGCTTTGTCTGCACAAACTTCTGCTTTATCTTCCCGCTGATTATGTCTGCTATTGCTGGCTCACCCTCGCCGATGACCACGTGGTCTGCGAATTGCGCAGCCTCTTGCGGCATCATTGATGCGTGGATGCCGCCGATCACCACTTTCCCTTCAGGGTTCTGGAGCTTGAACGCCCTTGCTATCTCGTATCCCCTGTTTGCAGTCGGAGAGATCATGCTAAGGCACAGTACATCTGCACATAGATCAGCACAGTTCACATCCCTGCCAAGCAAGTGCTCATTGAGCACCCTTACATCATACCCTTCCTTATTCAGTATTGTTGCAAGGTAAACAGGCCCCATCAAAGGTAGGGTGAGATATTTTGCGAAGAAATTGTCCCTGCTGCCTCTCGGCTCGACAAAGACTACCTTTTTCTTACTTTTTTTTTGCACGTGAAACACCGCTTTTTTTATTCCGAATCTCGAACAGGTTAATAATCATGAAACTGGCTCCTGTCAATATAATGCTGATCGGCCAAAGGCTTGTCGAAACAGCGAAAATCAATATGAATGATGTTGCCAGCGCAATAAGGATGATAGCCAGGTATATAAGTATTTTTTTCTTTGAGACTGCGTAGCAGGCTATGAACGTAAGGCCGAGGATGATTATGAAGACAGGCCACAGATATGTCAGAAGAGACCATCCTGTAAAGTTAAGGAACAAGAAGAATATGCTGTTGAGCAGTATAAAGCACCCCAGGCCCAGCAGGACAATATCCTTCCTTGCCCTGAAAAAAAGCATGCAGAACCCTACCCCTATGATTAGCGGCAATAGAGGCCATAAAAACCAGGCTCCACTGATGAAACCATAGTTCTCAAGCAGGAATATGATGCCGATGATTATCAGAACTACAGCCATTATGTTGAAGCTTGAGGTTTGTCGCATCAAAGTAAGAAGAAATAAAGGATTTATAAAATTAACCCACATAGCTCAAAGTCTTCTTTTTCTGCTCTTCTGTGGCTACAGCGCCTTTCTCCATCAGATTACGGACTTTTTCCTCGAACTTCTCTGCCTGCTTCAGAAGGGGTTCATATGCTATCTTGAGGCCCAGGTATTTGTCCAGCACTTCTATTGCCTTTGCTGCTGCCTTGCTGTCAGGCAGGCTGGAATGGGTCTCTACAAATATGCAGGAGATGTTCCTATCATCGCCCTGCAGGATGAGTGTTGATGTCACTCCAAGGATGATGCCCTCTTTCAATGGCTGGAGCTTGAAAGCCTCGAATTTCTTCCTGCCTGTTTCTTTTGAGGCATAATAATATGCTTCTGACTTGTCGCTTGGCAATGGGGTCCCTACGCCTTCGATCGCAACAACATCCTTTGCATCGAGCTGCTTTGCAAGCTCAAGGACAAGCTCACCTATCTGCCACTCAATGCCCTTGACATTTGTCATGACATGGATTATCACAAGATTGTTCTTCTTATCATAATAAACACCAATAGGCTGTACAACCTTGTTATCATGTATTGCAGCCATCGGAGGGATGTCTTCAGCGTGTATGGATCCTATAGGTTCAGCTTTCAATTCATTGATCAGGTATTCAGTAGAAATAGTCCCGACAAGACCGAAGCCTGGAAAGCCTTCGATTATGATGGGATTCTTTGGCTTTTTCTTGAGCACGATTCGCATGATTTGCACCTCTTTTTGGAACACTGAATCTTAAATAAGAGGGATATATAAATGTTTCCTTGAAAACAGCTGGCTTACCGTACAAATCGCGTGAATCGGAACTTTCCCGACGAGAAAAAATAATACATACTCGTAACAATTAGTTATGATATCATGCAGCTTTTGCAACATGCCGCGGTACTGACGGCAGGCTCTTCACTATCTTGCTGATCTCTAGATGCTCCCTTCTTGACAGCTTCTCGATGTCCAGCAGGAGCTTTCTGAATTTCTTTGAATAGCTCTTTATGTTCTTCTTCAGGATCTTCATACCGAGAGGTTCTGCTTCGCGCTCTATGGCCTTGAACAGCTTCTCTGTCCTGCGTATGATGACGTCGGACTCATGCATTATACGCTTAAGGTCATGCATCTCTTCATGGTACAGCCGCAACAGTTCTGATATATCTGTATGTAGTATATGGATATCCTCATGTGTCTTTACGAACCGCAACTTTTCTACTTTTGCAGTCAATGGCTCTATCCTGTTGCGTATATGATCGAGCTCAATGGTCTGCCTCCTTATCCTTCTCCGCATCACCCATGTAGAGAATATCTCTATCTCCTCCAGCTTGACGCGCTCCCTTGCGTGGGCTTTTGAGATTATCCAGGCGTGTTTCTGTACTTCTGCCATGTTTTCCATAAGCTTGTGGAATCTCTCATGCACATTGATCATCATGTGCTCTGGGATATGCTTTATCCTGCTGAACTTCATGTATAATTTCCTCATCTCTTTCACAGCCCTGAACAAGAAGGTCTCATCATCAAGTATTATTGTCTTTAGGCTCTTGAGCATCTTGTCGATATCTTCCAGACTCTTGCTGAACAGTCCAGCGACTTCAGTTATCAGCTTTGCTTTCTCTTTTCCTGAAATCTTCTTTCGGGTCTTTATTCCAGCCTTCTTCATGATCGTCTTAAGCTCTTTTACATCGCTCTCTCTTTTCCCGTTTATCTCAAGGAGATTCTTGTATGCGAGAAGGAAGAAATGGGTGTTTCTGAGAATCTCAACGATAAGGCCGTGATTAAGGCAGAGCCTGCCTTTGTAAAGCCTGAAAGGATTCAGATGAATCGCCATATAATCACCAAGAAAAAAAGATTATGGAAGACTACATCTCCATTGCAATCATCGCTATCATGAGGAACAGTCCTTCAAGCATGAATATGATGTTGTACAGGTAGTCTGTGAATCCGCCCAGGAAACCGAGCGCGAAAAAGTCAGGTCCGATACCGAATCCGTGCAGAATAGGCAGCACACCGATCATGAGACACACAAATGCTATGATGATTGATATGAACCCTATAGCGCTGGAGTTGGTGATCTCAATCACAGAATCGATGACAAGGTACAATGCTCCAACAGCAACCACCCATGAAATCACTGTCACAGGCAGGAAACTCCATACATTGAACCATTCAGGCCCTATCCCAAAAGAACTCAATAAAGGAAACAGTCCAAGAATAAACAATAGTGCACCTGCAATGAAACTCAGGATGTCCTTAGCTTCCATCATTTTTTTATTCACCCCTTTAAGCTTGATATATTGATGTCTACGGGTGTTTTATTTATAAATGTTGTGGAAAGACAAAAGAAAATAAGAGAGGGAATCAAGCAGCTTTTGCCACTTTCTCTACTTTCCCTTCAAGCTCATTTACCTTTGCATCGAGCTGGTTCACACCTGTGTTGATCTCAACCACAAACGGCTTGAGTATCTGCTCGATAACAAAGCCGACCAATTCATGTATCTGCTTTTCGCTGTTTGGCGGGATCTCTTTGTTCCTGACAGCTAGTGTTATCTCTTTATCGAGGTTCAGGAGATATTGATCTATTTCCTGCCATTCTATGAACAGCAGCTTCTCTGCCCTTTCGTATTGCTCTTCAGCTTGTGCAAGCATCTGGCTCAGCATCTCCAGCTCTTTCTCTGCCTGCTCTTTTGATTTGATGTCCATCTTCAAAAGATGCTTCTGGATCTTCCTGGATTCCTTAAGCTTCTTGTATGCTTTCCTTACAAGCCTGTACTGCTTTCGCATCCTGAAATAGTTTGCGCCGTCTTTCTGGAATGCTTTTGTAAGTGCCAACGCTGTAGTTGTCCGTTCCTTGGCAGCTGCGTACAGAGCATTTGCACTATTGTGCACTGTCCGAAGCACCTCATGCCATTTCTTGAGAGGCCTTTTCATCTTCTTGGCCAGCATCTGCTTGAGCTCAGGAGGGATCTTCTTGCTCTTGAGCACCTTGTCGATGAATTCGATCTGGTCAGTCACAGCTATCTTCAGGAACATCCCCGTATCAAAACCTGCTTTGTGCATGTGGTCTATGCCTTTGAGTATTTTTATCACTATCTCTCCTTGTTTTTTCTCTGCTGGCAAGACCATGTGCTTGTTCACATAATCCTCAAACGCAGTTATGCCTTTATCAGCAGCTTTTTCTTCCCTGTAAGCGCGCTTGACATCGATCTTTTCTCCAACCAGTCTCAGATGAGGGTATCCCCTGATACCTTGGAGAGAAAGAGCGTGCCTTGTATTAGCAATCTTCAGGCCGAGCTTTCTTGATTCCTGGAATTTTTTTGGTTCCATGATTGTACACCTCTAGGTTTTGTTTTAGTATAATAAGCATAAGAAGGCTGTGCGCCTCTTTTATGCCTATCTTGGGGAGTGTGATATTTAAAGGTTTTGTTGTGGTTTAAATGGGTTTTTAGCTAGTTCTGGGCGAACCTGAACCTGTAGCGGTTGTTGCCTAGTATTATCTCATCGCCATAGTTGAGCTTCTCTACTTTTGTGAAGAGAGTCGCTTGCCTTGGACCTGTGTATCTCTTCAGGAATGTGTACTTGCCGCTCTTTATTTCATTCACCAGGTTCTGCTGCTCTGACTTGCTGTTGACAAGCGCCATGGCCCTTCTTGGGCTCTTGCTGACAACAAAGGTTGGAGCGTTGCTCTCTGCAAACAGGAAGTAATTCCCGTTCTTCCTTATCACTGCATGCGGGTCTGCAGCATCCTTGTGCAGCACAATATGGCCTGACCTGGCATGCCTGCTGAATGTTATCCTCTTTGTGTTGAAGAAAGGCAGGCTGATCTTCTCATGCTTTCCTACAGGCACTGTCTTTCCTGAAGCAGAATCTGTTACAATATCAACAGGATGGCCTTCAACAACAAGGAACGGCCTGTACTTCAGCGACTCAGCGCTCTCCAGCTCCTTGAGATAGAAACGAAGCCTCTTGGTCAACTCGATTATGCGGTCAATCTCAGACTTTTCATATGATGTCCTGCTGGCAAGCTTCATGAGCAGGTCAGATATGCGTGAATAATCCTTGAGCTCTACTTTTTTCTTCTTGAGCTTGTCTGAAGCAAAGCGTATCTTTTTGAGGATTCCTCTCTGGTTCTTGTATAATGACCTGAATTTGTCATACTGCACCTTGAGCAAGACCATTGTCAGCGCAGCGTATTTGACATTCCTGCTCACTCCATCAGGATCCTGCTTTATCTCTTTGAGCTTTGCCTCTCTTGCATGCTGTGAATCAATATCCTTCCATGCCTTCTTTATCTCTTTCATGAATTCAGTGACGTGCATGTGCGGAGCACCTGCAAAACGTATTTGGATCCCAAGATGCCTCAATGCGTTCAGGCTCTTCTTGTCTATCTTTGTGATGTTGTGCACAAGCTGCTCCTGCATATCTACAGTGTCTTCTATCTGTTCTACCCTGTCCTTGACCTGATACGCGTTGTGCTTTACAGCAGATGTCTTTGCCTGGCCCCTGATGTTCTCTTTCTTGTCAAGCAATTGCTTGAGCTTGAGCTCATCCTTTGTCAGTTCTTCTGCTTTTTTCTCGAGCTCAGGTACGCTGGCTTTCTTCTTTATCTTCATAAGGACAATGAATAATGCGATAAGTCCAACTATCCCTATAGCACCGAAGATTGCTGTTGTGGTTGTTGGTACTGCCATTTTTCACTGATTGATCTTATTCAATTTTTTCCACATCTATGTATATCCAGCTGTTGTGGAGCACTTGTTTTTTATCTCCTTTACCTTCATGTATAAGCTTAATGAACAAATAATAAAGGCCTAACTCTGTGTCTCCAGGGCAGGTGAACCTTGGAAATATATCAACGTCAGTATCATTTTCTTTTATCACAGGAATGTCTATTGTGTGATTTGGCCTGATCTTCTGGAAATCCTTTTTACCGACCTTTGCGAAGAGGAACCAGCTCTTTGGTTGGATCCATAAATCACCTTTTCCGTCAGGTGTCTTGTCTGTTTTGCTTAGCTTATAGATGTTCATCTCCATCTTTACTTTGCCGCTGATCCTTGCTTTCTTATTCTTTTTGATTGCAAAATAGAACCGGTCAGCAGGCTTTTTCTTTTTCAGCTCACCTATATCATCTTCTTGGTTCGCTGTATCGCCAGGACTTATTATCTTCATGATATTCCTTTCTTTTTCATCAGGCACATTGAAGAATATCTTTGGAGGCTCTAGAACTGCTTTTTCTTTTGCTGGTGCAACTTTCTCTTCTTCTTTTTCTGGTCCTTTCAACGCTTTATCGATCTCTTTCAGTGTCTCGTCCTGCTCTTTTTCTCTTTCTGCTTCTTCTCTTTCTA
>JAHWIS010000010.1 GCA_019322385.1 Candidatus Woesearchaeota archaeon | reverse complement strand
CATCAAGGAGGCAGAGAAGCCTAAAGAGGCAGATGCATTTGAGGCTCTTTCAGGGATAACCGCAAAGAGCAGGAAAGGTGTCGAGGCTATAGATGAGCTTTCAGCGCCGAAGCGAAAGGACGTGATTGATGCACTTAACGAGATAACCACAAAGGCTGCAAAGGAAAAGGCATTGACAAAGATGGATGACCTTTCTGCTGCAGAGTCAAAGGAAGAGATATTCAAGACATTCAAGAAGCTGTCAAGGGAGAGGCATGTCGACAAGAACGTGTTTGAGGTCCTGCTTTCCTATTTGCTGAAGTCAGGGAAGATAACAAAGCATGATGTTTCAGAGATACTTTTCAGTCTTGAGGAGCAGGGAGTGCTTCACAAGAAGGATGTTTCAGAGGTATTTTTCAATCTTGGAATAAAGAGATGAGGTGCTAAGCATGAAAAAGGCACAGGTTGCCGGACAGATATTCATCTACATAACAGCTATCGTTATTGTAGGCCTGATAATTGTATACGGCTATTCTGCCATAAAGGGATTTACAGAGCGGGGCGAGGAAGTCGAGTACATCACAATGCAGAAGAGCGTCGAGAATGCTGTGAAGTCGATCGCTTCTGATTATGGCTCTGTGAAAAGGCCTGACATCGACGTGCCTGGAAAGTACGAGCTGGTGTGTTTTGTCGACAAGGGCCTGAGCGAAGAGGCTATCGAGACCAGTGATATCTGCCAGAGCAGGGCTGGAAGGGAGAAGTATCACCAGCCTATTGTGTGTTCTGGCTGGAAGACTGGTAGGAACAATGTTTTCCTGATCCCTGATGGCAGTGAGAGCTTTGATGTCGGTAATATCGTGATGGAACATGGGAATTTCCTCTGCTTTGATGTTTTTAATAACAAGATCAATCTCCAATTGACAGGTCTCGGAGACAGGGTGGAGATCTCAAGCTACAGTTGAATGAAAGATGCGAGCAAAAAAGTTCCGTTTTCCAGACAGGATAAGGAAGAGCAGGAAGGCTCAGGCAGAGACCCAGTTCAATTGGATCTTTGTCTTGATAGTCGGAGCGTTAATCATCGCCTTCTTTGCATTTATTGTGGTAAAGCAGCGTTCTGCTTCTGAGGCAAAGTTTTCAGGTAAGATCTCCCAGCAGTTGAACACAATCCTTGTAAGCGCAAAGGTATCTTCAGGCACTGTGCAGGAGATACCGACTCCTGAGATATCTATCCGCTTTACCTGCAATGACTATTACATAGGCCCTGCAAGCCAGCGTCTTGGCAGCCGTGTGGTGTTTGCCCCAGAGTATGTCGAGGGCAATAGCATCATCACCTGGACATTGGACTGGAACGTGCCTTACAAGGTAACAAGCTTCCTTTACATCACATCTCCATTAGTGAAATATGTTGTTGTGGGTGATGGAAGGGCTGCAGAAAAGATATATGATGCACTGCCTGACAAGCTCACCAAGCAGACAGTCTTAATGTCAAATTACATAACACTTAGTGATGAGGGTGACAGGCATGTGAGGTTCATATTTGTCGACCAGACAGCGCCTTCCTTTGACATCCCTATCGGCCTGGATGGTGTAGATGTTTCAGGGCTCAAGGTGAATACAGGTGAGAGATCTGTGCAGTTCCTTGTCCAGTCAGAGACAGGACTTATCACTTCAGGCCAGGTCTATCGCTACATAGAGGATGAGATCCTTTACGGCGCAATCTTTGCTGACAAGCCTGATGAGTATGACTGCCTTGTGAAAAGGGCTTACTCAAGGCTTAATATAGTCTCAAGCGTCTATTATGAGAAGCTGAATGAGATGGCTCCGATGTTCGACGCTACGAACTGCGAGGGCTTTTACAGGCGCAACTCAGACATAAACAGTCTGGTTACAGCCACTGATGATTATCCTCTTGATGTTGCAGACTATACCGCGATAGGGAATGCAAAATCAGATCTTAGGGACACCAACACGAGATTGCAGCTGCAGTCCTGTCCTTTGATATATTGAAGATGAGAAACAGAAGATCCCAGATAAAGATGGGCGAGACAATCGCCATCATGTTCGTGTTCTTCATAATCTTGATAGTCGGTGCTGTGTTCTACATGAACCTGCAGCGCACCTCAGTGAGGCAGGAGATAGCAGAGGCTTACGAGCTGCGCGCTGTTGAGCTTGCCCAGACAATCTCTTTCCTTCCAGAGGCTCAGTGCACAGAGTCGAATGTAGTAAGGGCGAGCTGTTTTGACATCTACAAGCTTATCGGTCTCTCTAAAGTCACTGCAACACCAAAAGGATTGAATGTCTACCAGAACGACTTCGGAACAACCACGATAAAATTGATCCAGATATACCCTGAAGGCGGTGAATGGGTGCTGTATGACAACCCAAAAGCCGATTTCACATCAGCACCTGTAACCCATATCCCTATTTCGCTTTACAACACGACATCTGACATATATTATTTCGGTGTGTTGGAAGTTACGACATATAGCTAAAATGAAAAAAAACACAAGAGCCCAGTTGGAGATCATGGGACTTATGATAGTTGTCATACTATTGATAGTTGGTGTGCTATTCGCTATCAAGTTTGTCGTGCTAAAGAAGCCTCCTGAGACGCGTCAGTCATTCTCAAGGACCCAGATGGCATCTAACCTCGGACTTGCATTGATGGCCTCTACAACAGAGAACTGCAGAGGGACTGCAGTGAAGGACCTTTTGATAGACTGTGCTGAATGGCCAGAGGCAGGAGGCACAATAACCTGCGGAGACGGCAGGAAATCCTGCGAATACGTCTCAAGCACAATCGAACTGATACTCGCAGACACCCTTGACATATGGAACCAGAAATACTACCTGACTGCAGGCACTGAAAAGACACTGGAGGGAAAGATAGTCTACCTCCACCACGATGACTGCCCTGCTAGCAAAACCCTCCCAGGAGAATCAGAATCATTTTTCCTCCCCACAAACAGGGGCTTACTTACATTGAAGATTTTTATTTGTGTATAAAGGTGAAACAATGGACTGGAGAGCAATCAATTGGTCGCAGCTCGCTAAGATACTGCTGACTGTCGCAGGCATACTGATCCTGGCTTACTTGTTTTACAAAGGCATGACAGGAGTCCTGAAATGAAAAACAGAATGTCCAGATCAAGGAAAGCTGTATTGTCCGGCTTTGCACTCCCTTTGATAATCATAGCTGCAGGACTTATAGCAGTCACAGTCTTATGGCTGCAATGGGGTGAAAAAACAGATGAGTCCAAAGACAGGACTATTTGCAGCCTTGAAGCTTTTTTTAATGAATACGGCACCAAAGCCGGAGTCGATCGTGCATTTGGTATGGATTGCCCTAGAAGATATCCTGAAATAGAGCTGGATAAGGTAGAAAAGAGAAGAAAGATAGACGACGAACTTGTCAAGAATGCAATAGCAAAAGAGATGCAGAAATGCTGGGCAGATTTAGGCACGGGAAATCCTTATGGAAAGATTGCTAATTTGGAGAAGTTCTGCCTTATTTGTGCAGAGATAAAGTTTGACAAGGAATTAAGAGAAGCAGCAAAAAAGCAGAATTATGCGATAAAGGATTTCCATTATTATATGGTCGCTAAAAAGCCTCCAAGTTTGAAGACAACCCTTTACGAGTCTGTAACAGGAAGGCGGCCTTCAAGAACCCTCTTGAATACATTAGGTAAATACAAGGAATTGCAGACTTCTGAATTCAGCCTGGATGAAAGATTGGTTGTCGTGTGGTGGGTTGGGCCATCAGAGCAGGAGAAAAGGATAGAGTCTGCCAGCCATTTTTTAGGTTGGGGACTTGGAGTTTCTAGTCCAGAACAGACTTATGACGAAGATGCAAGAACTCTAGAAAGCCATAGCTTAATACTTGAAGCAAAGGAATCAGATGAATACTTTAAAGTCTTTAAAATGGGTATTGGGCATGCCGGCGAAACAGTGATTATCCCTACGCCTATGGGAGATAAGAAACTAGAAGGTGTTCACCTGTCACAACAGATTCTAGTCGCGCCAGAGAGCAGCCTTAGCGATAGGGACTTTTGCACCCGTCTTGTAAATTAGGTCAGTATAATGTTCAACAAAAAATCAAAAAAAGCCATGTCTGCTACAATGATAGCTTTAGTCAGCGCAGTGATATTCGCAGTAGGTATAATCGCTGTTATATTCCTTTTCCAATCAGCAGCCAAAGCTTCTGCACATAATACATATATTACAACATGCAAGGCTTCTTTGGCAAGCTATACAGGAATTGGAAAGCTTGAGGATTTTGCTATAGGTGTTGCCGAAAAGGAATCTCCTGTTGTATCTGCAGTTGTTTCACCTGATATAGCAGGGGCAGAGACATCCAAGATAAACTGCCCTACAAAGTACCCTGTTATCGAAGGCGATGACGACAGGGACCTGAGAAGGCAGATCGCAAACCTGATGGCAGAGAGCTGGAGTATATTCAGAGGATCAACAGGCGTGTTAAAGGCCAACGAAGCAAGGTTTTGTCATTTCCATTCTGTCATTGAATTTGAGGACAAGTCTACAAAGCTTAAAGGTCTTCCTCGTTTCCTGCTTGACGAGACAGTGCCTAATGTATAGTCCCCAAGGCGCCAGAAGTATTATGATTATTTTATCGGCATACCTCTTTCAAAAGAAGGGCGTAGCGGAATTGAGAAATATAATAGCAATTATTTGGATGGAAACAAGCGCTATGCAATACTTTTTACCAGCTATCGCGTTGGTTGGGCAAAGGACATGATTTTTGATTTGCCTGGCAGGCCAGGCATAATATTTTTCAAGACAAAACCTGGAGAATCTCCTATAGCTGTAATGATGATATCTGGTCAGGAGGACCACAGCGCAAATATAATGCTTGTTGAGTACGACCCTGAAGTTCTTGCCGGATTAGGTTGCAAAGCACTGCCAATAAGCCAGCTAGACCAGAAATTCAGGTAATACCTTTCGTTAGGTTTATATATCATATATGGCTGTTTCTGCTTTGGTGTTTATATGAAGAAGAGGCTCGGGAAAAAAGGTGCAGACATTCCTATTCATGTAATAATTATCTTTGTCGTTATCCTTCTATTGTTTATCTATTTCATTTATAGATGGCTAAAGGCAGGAAGAGGATTGGCTGGTGAGACACCTATCGGCATAGCCCCGCTAGGCTTCCTTTGGTATTACAGGCCAAGGCTGAAGAAGAAAGCGCAGAAGCCGCTTCTGGGAACGTTGGGTAAGATAATTGTTG
>JAHWIS010000123.1 GCA_019322385.1 Candidatus Woesearchaeota archaeon | reverse complement strand
GGCACGCTGTCAGAAAACGTGATATCAGGGCTGAAATGCAATGGGAATGGAGCGGCTCCTGAAACAGCTGCTGATGCTTCTGCTGGGCTGGAAGAGGACGAGACAGGAGGTATGCACTTCAGGAGGGCAGAGGAATCGAAAGAGTTAAAAACAACCCCTAATTTAGGTGATTCAAGCGCTAATGATAAAAAGGTGCGTTTTTTGACCCCTATAGGTGAAATAGTGGGTCCAGACCTCAAGATTTACGGTCCATACGATGAAGGGGTGGTCATTTCGCTCCCAAACGACTTAGCACGGGTCTTAGTTGAGAAGAAGCAGGCTGAAGAGGTCCTGAACTAAGAAACCTTTATAAATCAGCTGTTGAGTGTGGTGTTTCATGAAACTTCCAAAGCTAAAGAAAAGGCATTGCCCGTATTGCAAGAAGCATACAGAGCACAAGGTCAGTTCTGCAAAGAGAAAGACCCCTGGCTCAGCAAGGCCCATGGGCTATGGAAGCAAGAAACGAGCCAGGCGAAGAGGTGCTGCGCGCGGCACAGGAAACCTTGGAAGGTACAGCAAAAAAGCAGTAGGCGCGTTCAAGATGACTGGCAAGAAGACCACTACAAAGACTGACCTGAGATACGAGTGCAAGGAATGTAAGAAGATACATACCCAAGGCAAGGGTTTCCGCGTAAAGCGGGTTGAATTCACATAATCAAGGTGCAAAATGAGAAAGGCATTCAGAGAACCAACAAGCAAATTCATAAAGATACGCTGTCCTAAATGCAAGAACGAACAGATAATGTTCGGAAAGACATCCACAAAAGTCAGCTGCCTTGTCTGCAGCAAGCCGCTTGCAGACCCGACCGGCGGAAAGTCAAGAGTGAAAGCCAGGATCCTTGAGGTGCTGGAGTAAGGATGGTCAAGAAAAAGAAAGGATTTCCTGAAGAATCAGATCTTGTTCTTTGTACTGTAACAAAAATCTATCCTCACTGCGTGTTCGCGAACATAGATGATTATGAGAACAAGCAGGGAATGATCCACATATCAGAGATTTCTCCAGGCAGGATCAGGAATATCCATGATTATGTAAGGATAGGAAAAAAAGTCATATGCAAGGTCCTAAAGATAAACCTGGAGAGGGGACACATAGACCTCTCGCTCAGGAGGGTCGGCGAAGGCCAGAAAAAAGAGAAAGCAGAGATGATCAAGAAGCAGCAGAAGGCTGAGAAGATCGTCGAGTTCGTCGCTAACAAGCTAAAGCAGGACAAGCAGAAACTGTATGACGACCTTTTCAAGAGGACATCAGAAGAATACGCGACTCTCCACGATGTGTTCGAGGATTTCATCTCAGATGAGTCTGCATTGAAGAAACTCGACCTCCCTAAAGATATCTATGAAAGCCTGGCAGAAGTGATACGCCAGAGGATAAAACCGCCAGAAGTCGAGATCGAGGGCGAGATAAAGCTCAGAAGCTATGCATCTGACGGTGTGAAAACAGTCAAGAAGATACTTGTAGATGTAGAAAAGGTCAATGAGGCGATCAAATTAAGATACAAGGGTGGCGGAAGCTATTCAATCATAATCATACAAGAGAATTACAAGGATGCAGAAAAGATAATGAAGGACGCTACAGACCTGATCGAGAAGCAAGCAAAGGATCTTGACTGTGAATTCGACTTCAAGCGCGTCGAGAAAAAGCAGAAGAAGGCGACTGCGTAAGACAATGTCATTGCACATACTCAAATGCCAGAAATGCGGAGCATACACGATAAAGGACAAGTGCGCCAAGTGCGGCACTGTACCTGTGTCTCCAATACCTGCAAAATACTCTCCTGAAGACCCTTACGGAAAATACCGACGTGAGGCAAAAAAGGAGATGCTAAAAGAAAAGGGGTGGTTGTGATGTCCTGGAAATTCGAGCAGATACCTAAGACACTTCCTAAACTCAACAAGCCCATCCTTATCGTAGGGCTTCCAGGCATAGGCAATGTAGGCAAGATCGCTGCAGACTTCATCATTGATGAGACAAAGGCGAAGATGCTCTACAATGTCTTCTCTTATGAACTGCCTAATTCTGTTTTTGTGAATGATTCTAATCTCATAGAGCTGCCTACTATTGAGATGTACGGCAGGAAGGGCACTAAAGGCAAAGACCTTATCATACTTACAGGAGATGTGCAGCCAGCTGAAGAGACAAGCTCATACGAGTTCTGCGAAAAGGTGCTGGACGTAGCAGAGCAGCTGGATGTGAGTCTTGTGATAACGCTCGGCGGCATAGGTCTTTCAGATGTGCCGAAGAAACCGCAGCTGTTCTGCACAGGCAATGCGCCTAATGTCATAAAGGATTTCAAGAAAGGACTCAAGCTCAATGAGAAGCTTTACGGCATCGTTGGTCCTATCATCGGCGTGAGCGGACTGATGGTCGGGCTTGCAGGGAAAAGGAAACTGCCTGCAGTGTGCATGCTCGCAGAGACACTAGGCCATCCTGCATACCTTGGGATACAGGGCGCGCGCGAGATAGTCAAGGCGCTCAACAAGAAGATAGGGCTGAACATAAAGATCAGCAGGGTCGACAAGGAGATAGAAGACATAGAGTCCGAGATACTTTCCAGGACACAGGAGCTCAGCAAGCTCTCGAAACAGGCTGCCCTCAAGAAGATGCAGGGCAGGGTGTATAAAGAGACGAGCTATATAGGATAAGCTATTGTTTGGCGGAAAATTAATATAGGCCCCTTCATTGATTCTTTTATTATGTATAGAAAAGTTGCATTAATCATATTTTATGATAAAAACGGTAGAATCCTTCTTCAAAATAGGCAGGGTATAAGTAAGTATGGTGAAGAGTGGGGGTATTTTGGCGGAGGAATAGAAGCTGATGAAACTCCTGAAGAAGCAGTCATTAGAGAAACTGAAGAAGAGCTGGAGTTTGTTCTTAAAAAATACCAATTCATTGGGGTAGTGACTACCGAAGATCAACGAGGAACTATTGAAAGACACGTTTTTATTTCTCTTTTGCCTGATATAAATAAGCTTCACCAGAAAGAAGGAAGACATATGCAACTTTTT
>JAHWIS010000122.1 GCA_019322385.1 Candidatus Woesearchaeota archaeon | reverse complement strand
AACTATTCCTTGACTTCTTTGATAAGGCTAGAAATGATGAAAGAATACATAAGAACAAAATAAGAATAGGATTCATAGGAAGAATACACTTATTCCCAAAAGAAGTCTATGAGAAGATGCTTGAATTGATGGAAGCAACCAAGGATTATGGTGATTATCGCGTGAATTTTGCAATGGCTTACGGTGGAAGGGAAGAACTGGTCGATGCAATAAAGAAAATCGGCAGGAAACTTGAGTCTGGTGAGATAACATCAGAGCAGATAAATGAAGAGGTTGTGAATAATAACATATATCTTGACCATGAGCCAGATTTTATCATACGCACAGGAGGGGATCATCGAACATCCAATTTCCTTGTGTGGCAGAGCTCATATTCTGAATGGTTCTTTCTGGAGAAGACATGGCCTGAGTTTGAGAAAGAGGATCTGGTCAGGTGTATTAATCAATTCCAGCAACGGGAGAGAAGGTTTGGAAAATAATTTAAATGATTGGTTTTTAATTGTTCGTGAGATGTTGAGGGGGTGTTATGGGAGTTAAATATGTTCTCGGAAAAGTTGCAGAATACTCGACAGATTTCCTGAAGCAGAACTGGCCTTATATGGCGGGCGGTATAGCAGGAGCCACAGTGCTTTATGTTGGAGAGCCTGACATATCAGATGTGATTACGGACAGCACTCAGTACTTTCATCAAAGCGTCAAGGAGACTGGCAGCCTTATGCTTCTGATGCTTGCGTCTCTATTAGGTGTCTCAAGCATAGGAGAAAAGATAAGAGACAGAGAAAATAAAGATAACAACGGGCATATAGACTGAATACAGATTCATAGAACTATTTCTCTTTGAACACTTGTGCCTGGAACTTGAGTATCTTGTTTGATTCGTCTTTCCAGGCGTCAGTTTTCAGTCCTGCTTTCTGGCAGGTCATCTGCAATGCCTGTTCTTGTGTGCATTTGTATTCTGTGAAGACCTGCGGCAGAAGGAGTCCTGAGCCGTGATTGCTTTTTACTATTAGGCCGTCCTTTCCTATCTCTATGTCCTTTGGAATGTCTTCTGGCTGTGCTGTTATCTCTTCAGGCACTGTAAGGACAGAAATATCAATCTTTATGTCTTTCAGTTCGTCTTGCTCGAGCTTTGGGAATCTTGGATCCTCGAAAGCAGCAGCACGCGCTGCATCAAACACTGCTCTGTATAATTCTTGCGTTGGGTAAGGGAAACCAATGCAGCCCCTGAGTTCATTGTTCTTGTTGAGGGTTACAAAGACACCTTGCTTTTTGTTGAACTGCTTGTAGTCTTTCAGGTCTATTTCCTCCCCTGAGAAGTATGACTTGATGGAATTTCTTGCAAGCTCAAGAAGCTGTCTGCCCTGTTCTTCTGTCAGCATCTTATTTGACTGTCTTAGAGAAAGATTTCAGGAATGCATCTGCATCCTTCTTGACGTTCTTTATGGCATCTGTGAGTATCTTCCTTGGATCGCCAGACTCTGTCTCAATGACCAGCTTTGGTATCCCTACAAGAGGGTGTGCTATATTATAGCCAGAAACCTTTACCTTCTTGTTCTTCCAAAGCTCTGCCTTCAATGCATTGCATAATGCATGGCCCTCTCCCTTGATCTCAACAATGAGCTTATTCTTTGACTCCTCTAGAACATTGATCTCCATGATATACCACCTTAAATCGTGTTTAAATAGGGAATTAGAGGTTGTTTATAAATTTGATGGTATTTCACTCAAACTTGTCTTCTTTTTGAGACGTCTCCGACGTCTCTAAACCTTGCTCACTTTCGTTCGCAAGTTCATCAGTCTCTTCTTGTTCCTCTTCTGCACCATCGCCTGAGAACAGCCCTTTTATCCAGCTCCACATGCGTTTGAATATGCCTGGCTTTTCCTCTTCTGCTTCTTCTTCTGCGGTTTCTTCCTCACCTTCTGTCCCTTCTGCATCTGTTGCCTCTTCTTCCTCTTCTTCAGCATCTCCTGCAGCTACGCCGATCACGACAGATGTGGTCTTCTCGAACATCACCTTGTCTTCATCCTGGTCAAGGGCATTGAATGTGTGGGTGATGTCAAAGCTGGCCTGGGTGTATGTGTCAGGCACTGTAACTATGTAAGAATATGCAGTGCGCTCCTCACCTATAGCGAGCTCATCAATGTCGATATACCTTGTCCCTTCAGTTGACTTGAATCCTGTCGGGAATGTATCTATCAATGAGACATAAGTCACTTTGTATGGCGCGACGTTCTTTATCTTGAGTGTGACGTTGACTTCCTTTCCATCAATCTCTATCTCTGGAGTCAGGTCGACAAGCTTTTCCTGGGCAAGCACTGTGACTTCCTCTCTTGCCTCAAAATCCATCACACTGCCGGATGCAGTGCGGTAGCTTCCGCTGATCTTCATGAAATAGGTCTTATCCTCATCATTTGTAGGCGCGTTCATGATCTTGTTGAAAGCATAATGCTTTTTTCCAGGCTCCAGCTCGATCTGCCTCCAGCCTCTCGGGTCGATGATGTCGCCAGTCATGTCCAAGGATATCCCTGAGATGGTGTTATCGCCTTCGTTGGTTATCTTTGCCTCGACCTCGAGCTCTGCGCCGCCCTTGACTGTCGTGGGGTTGAACTTGATCTCAGGCAGTATCTCAGAGACTCCTACACCTATCTTGTGGGACAGCTCTTCTGTAAAGTCTGTTGATCCTATCCTCAGCTCGAATGTTGCCTTGAGCTCGCCTTGAGTAACTTTTGTTGATTTGAACTTGAATGTGAATATCTCAGAGCCTCCTGCAGAGATTGTTCCTGAGTACATGACTTTTTCGCCTACGCGGTCAAGGCCCAGGTCTCGATTAGTAACTGTGACCCCTTCTGGCAGGACGATCTCCACGCTTTTTACATTAAGCTCATCAGTAGATCCTGTATTGTTTATAGAGAAAGTATACTCTATCTCCTCGTTCAGGCTGACTGACCTTGAAGATATAGAGTCGCCTATCTCGTAAGGTGTCTGCACCTTGAATGTCGTTGTTCCTGACTTTTTCTTGTTGACCTTGTTGTTGAATATGAAGCTGGCTTCTGCTGTTGATTCGTATTCTATGAATTCCTGGAACTTGAGCTTGTATGTTATTGATTGCGAAGCGCCAGGGTTCAGGCTGCCCACCCAAAGCGCCCTGTTCAATGCAAAATCAGCATAAGCGCCAGATACCTTGACGCTGCTCGGGAACTTGTCCTCATAGTTTATGTTCACTGCCCGCTCTGTGCCTATGTTTGTTATTGTCGCAGTCACTTCTATCTCTTCGTTAAGGTTAGGATCATCGTCTGAAATAGAACGGTCTATATCCAGTTCAGGACCTGACTGGAGCACGCGCAATTCCATCGTGCTTGCAGGGTCGCCTGTCTCTTCATTGATACCTTCGCTCGCTGAATCAATACAATATTCAAGCCCATTGAGCTCTTCGCAGTCCTCGATCCGTATGAGGATACGATCCTCGCCTGCTAGCAAGGATACTTTTTCAGCAGCAGGATAGTACCTTGCGACGTGCTTTATGCTGTTGATGTAGAAAGGAACATTGTCCTTGACTTCATCGTTGAAGAGTTCGCCTGCAAGTACGAGCTGTGCGAGCAGGACAATAATAATTGTGTATGTGACGAGTTTTTTCATTTTAGACCCTCTTTATTTCATGTTTTTTAGCAATGATATTTATAATCTTTATGTTTTCTCAAGCCTGAAACAGCTCACTTTTATCCGCTGGATGCGCTTCTTGTGGAACTTCAATGTCTGCTTGAGAGGGAAATCAAACTCCCACCTGTTTGTTATATTGAAATCATTGTCTTCTGCGAATGCGTTGATGAACCTTGAAGTGCTGGTCTTGTGGAATGAATAGATGATATCTGAGATTGAAAACGCTTTTTTCAGGAACTCTTTGTCCAGGTGTTTTGTCTTTGTGCCGAACGGAGGGTTCTGCAGGACTAGGTCTATTTTCTTGTCGAAGAGGTCTATGTCTGAATTGATGATCTCAAATCCTTTCTTTATCTTCAGCCTGTTGAGGTTATTGCCGAGTACTGCAAGCGCTGCAGTGTCTGTGTCGATAAAGAACACTTTCTTTGCTCCCATGAGCAGTGCGCCGATGCCGAGTATGCCTGTGCCGCAGCCAAGATCTGCCACGGTCTTTCCTTTCAGGTCATTGCGCATGTGCGCGAACCAGAGGATCTCTGCAGCGATCTCAGAATCAGTTGGATACTGCTCAAGCTTTGGTTTTGGCGAAGGGAATACGTCCAGCTTTGAAAGAGATATTGCAAGACCTGATTTTGAATTAGTCATGCTGAATCGCTTGTTTCTTGATTTTTATAAATCTTGTGTTTTCAGGCTTTGTGTTTGCTTAATTCGAGTAAAGGAAATTACGGCAATGGGGGAAAAATAGGAAGTTTTAAATAGGTGTTGTAATTGGGTGTGTTGTAGCTGCTGAAAAAAGAGGTCTGGGGAACCGGACGGTTTTCGGGTTCAGCGGTGCAAGAGAAGCTACACATCAGAGAATACAAAATTATATAAATAATATATGTAACGAGGCGTGTAGGGGGTGACTTAGCGTGCTGTTCAAATCTAGGAAGAGGTATGGAGACATTGCTTCTATTGATGAGCTTAACCGTATAAAGGACAACATCTCAGTTACGCGGGAAGAGCTTGATGAACATCTTGAGGCTATCAATGGCAACACCAATGAGGTAGAGCTCCAGAACAGCTTCATCTGCGAGATCGACAACCGCCTCACAAAGGCTGAGGAAAAGATGGATGAGATACACTTCCTTCTCAAGCAGCTTGTCACAAAGGCACAGCTGTCTGTAGAGCTGTCCAAAGATGAGCAACGCGTATTCTTGATACTTTATACTCACGAGAAATTCATGAAATCAGACAAGATAAGCAGCAAGGCATTCCTGGAACAAGACATTGTCGAAGAAGCACTCACCTCGATGATCGACAAAGGCATCCCTGTCGAGCGGGAGATACTCGACGGGAATGTGTACTTCAGGATGAATGCTGATTTTAAGTTAAGGCAGGCAAAAGAGAGCGTCATAAAGATAGACCCTGAAGTGACAAGCCAGTACCAGAACACGCTGCTGAAACAGTTTTTTAATGGTTGATTTTCGGATTATATTGCTTCCTACATGTCTAACCTCTAGGGCATATGCGGCAACGCATATGCACTACCACCCCCTTTTTTCTTATCGCTTACAGCTTCGTGTTGTCTGCCAGCTCTATGTGTGTGGTCTCGATCTCGACGAGGGCTGCGAAGACCTGCTTGACCCTGGGCTCAGTGGCCTGCTCGAGGAATTTCTTGTAGTGCTCTATCGCCCGCTGCTCGCGGTCGTGCGCCTCTTGGACGAATGCTTTGTTATCTCCTGAACACTCTCCTGCATTGCGGTCGATGACAGGCTTCTGTGCCTTGATCATCTTTGCGAGGAGAGATGCGTGCTCGGCCTCTACCTTGCCCAGCGCGTGGACGCGCTTCTGGAGTTCTATTGTACTTGCTTTCTTTGATGCGCAGAAATAGAACTGTGAATTGTCTACCTCAAGCTTGATCGCTGCTGTGACATTGTCTCTAGAGATATCTGTGAGATTGTCAACCACTGGTTCATTGTATTTATCGCCATGTATAATGTACTTTGAGTCTGCGCCGCAGAAAGGGCACTGTGTCGGCTTCTCTTCACCCACATAAGGGTCGCCGCATATCTTGCATACCCATGTCCTGATTGTCATAGTATCACCTTTATGGTGGTTGAGCACGATAAATTTTTAAATACTCCCTTTTTGTGACTATCTGTGATACTGATGGCATATACATCAATACAAGCAGCGATGGATAAGTGCAAAGGGGTTGTTGAGATACGCGGATGGGTGTATCGCGAGAGAGGAAGCAACAAGCTCAAGTTCATTGTGCTGCGGGATTCTACTAATATGATTCAATGTGTTATTGAGAAATCTGTTGTTGGTGATGATAAATTTGCGCAGGCAGACAAGCTGCAATCAGAAGCATCAATGACTATCAAGGGAACTATCAAGAAGGAAGATAGGGCACCGACAGGGTATGAAGTGCATGTAAAGGATTTCTCTGTTGTAGGAGAATGCGACAAGTTCCCTGTAAGGTCTGACCAGAGCAGGGATTTTCTGGATGACAACAGGCATCTTACTCTTAGGACAAGGCGGATGGCAACAATAATGAAGATACGAAGCACATACCTCCAGGTCAGGGAGCAGTTCTTCATTGACAAAGGATTCTTTAGGTTTGATCCTCCTATACTGCAGCCAAGCCAGTGCGAAGGTGGCAGTACACTGTTTGAAGTCAAGTATTACAAGGATGTGACGTATCTTTCGCAATCATGGCAATTGTATGCAGAAGCAGCAGTCTTTGCTCTTGAGAATGTATACGGCACAGCGCCCACATTCAGGGCAGAGAAGTCAAAGACATCGCGGCACCTATCTGAGTTCTGGATGGTCGAGGTCGAGTGTGCCTGGATGGGACTCAAGGAGATATCTGAGCTGGCGAAAGATGAGCTGAAGTACTGTATAGTTAAGGTCATTGAGAAACATGAGGATGACCTCAAGTTCCTGGGCCAGGATGTGGCTAAGCTGAAGAAGATGGTGAAGAAAGAATGGCCTACAATCAAGTATCGCGAAGCGATCAAGATACTGAAAGACAAGAAAAAGATGAATGTGCCGTTCGGCAAAGACCTTCGTACGATTGAGGAAGATAAGCTCATGGAATGTTTTGATGTTCCTGTTGTTGTGACGCATTATCCTGTAGAGGTCATGGCGTTCTACAAGCCACGCGATAAGGATAGTCCTGATGAGGCATTGTGCTTTGATATGCTGGCTCCAGAAGGATATGGAGAGATAGTTGGCGGAAGCCAGAGAAGCCTGGATGTAGACGATATGAAAGAGCGGCTGGAGAAAGAGGGTGAGGATGCCTCAAACTATGACTGGTATTTTGACCTTCGTAAGTATGGAAGCGTGCCTCATTCTGGGTATGGAATAGGCGCTGAGAGGGTTGTTTCCTGGATCTGCGGGCTTGAGAATATCAAGGATGCTATACCGTTCCCTCGTACTATGCTGAGATGGAAGCCTTAGAAAAGTATTTAAATCAGATTGTGTATTCTATATATTATGTGGGTGGTAAATCAACTCAAAAGGCTTAGTTACGGCAGGCCTGACCTTGATCTTCTTGCTAGAAAGGGCTATATGCTTGTTGATATGCATGTCCACACTAATGTCTCTGATGGCACTTGCTCGCCTAATGCTGTTGTGCAGAGGGCCAAGGAGCTGGGCATCGGAGTCGCGATATCAGATCATGATAAGATATTAGGGTCTGTGAAATCTTATGACAATGAATACAATGTGCCTGTCATACCTTCTATAGAGGTTGAGGCAAATACTGGAGAGCATTTCCTGTATTATTTCGGAACGCCTGAAGAGCTTAAGGTGTTCTATAAGGATGAGATAAAAGGACGGGAGTGCAGAAGATCTGTGTTTGAGTTGCTTGACCTTAAGAAGAGATATAATTGCCTAGTATCATGGGCACACCCTGCAGGAGCGCCTCCTAATACCTGGTTCTCCTGGCGAAAGAAGAAAATAACCTTTAACCTGAAAAAGATAGACTGCCTTGAGCTGCTGAACGGGCTTGCTGGTGTGCAGCATCTAGAGAAAGTGGCTTCATGGATAATGAAGCACCGCAAGGCTTTCACTGGAGGCAGTGATGCTCATGAAAAAGCACAGATTGGAAGAGTAGTCACCTATGCAAAGGCAAAGAACATACAGGAATTCCTGGAGAAAGTCAGGAAGAAACAGGCAAGGGTGATTGGAGAGAGGATAAATTTTCTTAGATTTGCTGCAAAGTATCCTTTCAAATTAGTTTTTGCAAAGTTCAATTATTTTATGAAGTTCTGATGTTTTTTATTCTCACTTTTTGATGTGTTTTTCTGGAATGGTTTGATTCTTTATTGGATTTTACCGACAGAATTAGGTGTTGTTCCGTGACGATATCTTTTCCTACACTTGTCTATATTATTGTATTTTGTTTTACAAGTGATGGAGTTTTTGCGCTCTTGTAATTTGTCGACGATTGTCGGGATAGTTTTTTCGTGATTTTCTTGTGCGGATTCGATCTGGATTGGATTCGGTTATAAGAAAAAAGTGAGAAAAAAACAATTTATTTTAGGCAGTTACAGTAATTTCTGGGTTTTCAGGGGCTTCTGTCACAACAGTGTCTGGGCCAGTCTTGTCTTTCTGGGTCTGCGAGATCTTCTCATTCTTGATGCGTTTCTGCAGCTCCTTGATGTATTTTGCTGTCAGCTCCATGCTGTTGCTGATCTGTTGTCTTGCCTTGTCGAAGCTGGCCTCTAGGGTGGATCCGCTGAGTTTATACCCGATAACGACCTTGTTATCGACGATATAAGACGTTTTCACGATCATGTTCAGATCCAGCCACCTTCGGAGGTAGTCATACATTGTCTGCCTTGTTATGCCTGCAAAAGATCCCATCTCCTCTACTGTCATGACTGCGTGCTCTGGCTTTTTTTCACGATGTGCGGTCTTTGAACGCTCATACAGCTCGAGCAGGGTGCGGTACATCTTATCTGTAGAGCCGGATTTCCTCGGCTCAAGACCTGTTCTGGACATAATAACCTTTGCAAGCTCCTCAGAAGTCGGGTTCATGCCTGGCTCATGGTTTTGCAACACTATCTTAGATACTTTGAACTCAATCACCTCTTTTCTTTGTTAATTGGTGGTAGAACCAGAGTATTGTTCCTACATGTCCTGGTTTACCCTGTTTCTGATTTTGGCATCATGGTATATAAAGTTTTAGTAAAAACTCTTTTTCCGTCGAGAAAATGCCCTAATTCGTTTAGTTTTTGATGAGAGGTTTTAGGCAGGTGTT
>JAHWIS010000121.1 GCA_019322385.1 Candidatus Woesearchaeota archaeon | reverse complement strand
TTTATGAATAAAAAAGCTCAGGCAGCTATGGAATTCTTGATGACCTATGGTTGGGCCATCCTGGTCGTTCTGGCCGCTATTGCTGCACTGGCATATTTCGGCGTGCTGAGCCCTGACAGGTTCTTACCAGAGAAGTGTACACTACCTTCAGGAGTTGCATGCTTGGACTTTACAGGAACAACTTCGCAAGTGGATCTTGTGATCCAGAATAGTGCAGGATTTGACATGCAGAACGTAGCTGTATATGTCAACTCTTCAACAGATAACTTTGCGTGCACAGATTCTGGTGGAGACGCTACATTGATAGATGGTGAGTTGGATACCTTTAGTTGTGCAGGTTTGACCTTGTCTTCAGGCAAGTTCAAGGGTACATTGAGCATCGATTACCTGAATGCTCAGACAACTATGACACACACCAAGTCTGGTGAGTTGATCCTTAAGATACCATAAATCTTTTGAATTTTTTTTCTTTCTTTTTTTCACGCTTTTCTCAGCCAGAGTGATAAACTATAAATACATCCTCTTCATACAGCTATAGCATAAAACAGGTGTTATCATGGAACCTATACAGTTCATCGGCCTTAATGAGCTTGAGGATGTTGACCAGCAGATGGTCCAGACCCTTGCGACACAGTATTATGACAAGATCCAGCGCGCACTCAAGAACCTGACTTCTCTTGTGATCCACATAAAGCGCTATGAAAAAGAAGGCCATAGGCAGAAATACTCTATCCATGTCAGGGTTATTGCGCCTACAAAGGTGTTTGAGAGCAGCAAGAGCCCAGAGGCAGCTACATGGGACCTTGCGAGCGCCCTCCACAATGCCTTCAAGAACCTGGTGCGCCAGATCCAGCATGAATTCCACGGTGAAAGAGGCTGGAAAAAGGATTATGAGTGAGTTCTTTTGATTCTATTGGCGCCGCCATTAATGCCTAGCGAGCTGAAGGTTTTAGAAGCAGGAATCATCGCAGTTGGGCTAAATGAATCAGTTACAGAAGCAGAGCGAGCGCATAATGGCGGTGCCTCAGAGACTCTGGGCTCTGTGTTTTTAAACCCACAAATATTATAAACCACATATAGATATCTTTCTGCGGGTGGACAGTATGAAGCAATACATATTATTACTAGCTCTTATCATTGCAATGCCTTGTGTAGCTGCAGAGCTTGACAACTATTTCTCTGTGCGGGATAATGAAGGAGTTTATGATGTCATGCCTGGTGATGAGTTTGTGATCAGCTTCACCATCTCGAACAGGGATCTTGTCGTGCCTCACAACGTAACCGCTTACATCGACCCTTGCCCTGTCAGCTGGACATGCGAGGAGAATGATTTCTCTTTCGATGAAAGGGGAATACATCCTGTCAACCTTACTGTACGGGTTCCAGAGACAGCAATATCAAAGAAATACACAGTGTATATCCTGCTTGAGAGCGAAAAGCCCACGACGCGCGGAAACGACAGGGTGCAGATAGATGTTCTTTCAGAGAAGATGGCAGAGACATTGACCTATGAGGAATATACTGAACAAGAGGAAGAGCAGCCGGTTCCAGAACCAGAGCTCTATGTTGAGCCTGTTGAGGAACCCAAGCCTGAGCCAGAAGAGGTTGGTGAAGATGTTGTGGAAGAGCAGGAGCCTGTTCCAGAACCTGTTGAACAGCCAGAGCAGAACAGGTCCGAACTCTTGGAGAGCGTCGACCGTCTTGAGTCAAGCAGGCAGTTTGTAGAATATGCTTCTGCTGTCTTGATTGTGCTTCTTGTGTTTGTAGTGGCTGGTGCTGTGTATTCTTTTAAGAAAAAAGATTAAAAAATTAGAAATAAAAAAATTACTCATACTCAGGCAGGCCGTATGTGAATATCTCCATGCTTTCGAACAGGTCCTGTGGTACGAATTCTTTCCTGAGAACCTGAAGGTAATCCTTTGGAGACACGAACTCCTCATAAACATTTAGTTCAATCACTTTTGTCTTGTTTATGCCTGCGAATCTTATGCCCAGAGCTTTCTTGACAATGTGTTTCTCTCCTGGCTCAAGCGGTTCGAGCACGTATTCCTTCACGACTCTTGCTTCATGCTCTTCGATCCTAGCGCCTTCAAAATAAAGGTTCACTACAGGATTCAGCTTCTTGTCTCCGATGTTCCTCACAGTGAAGATGATCTCATCCATGATTCCCTTGTCCCTTGATGTCCTGTATGAGGTAATCTTGTTTATCTGCAGGTACTGCTTTGTCTCGCCCATCTTCATCTCATACTTTCCAGGCTCAAGCCCTATAGGCAGCGCTACATATTCTGGCTCTTTCTCTTCTGTCTCTTCTTCTTCCACTGTCTCTTCTTCAGTTTCTTCCTCTTCTGCTTCCATCATAACTTCTTCAGTCTCTTCCTCTACTTCTTCAACCTCTTCTTCCTGCTCTGCAAGCTCTTCATCATAATCGCAGATGGCATTGCTGTCCTCATCAAGGCAGCAGTTGTTCCCGATTATCTCATTTGGCGGATAGCACGTCGGTGCTTTGCATCCTGCCAACAAAAGAACAAGCATTGCAAAGATTCCTATCAATATTTTCTTGTTCATGTCCACACCCCTATAGGTTGATATTAGTCTTTTAGCCTGTCTTTGTTTTTATATATTTGTATACTGCCGTGAATATTTCGGTTTCTCGTCGGAACTGTAAAAAAGCTTTATAAAAGCTATATATACTTGCAGCAGTATGGCTTTTTGGAGAAAAGCCATTGCCTCGCTAGGGTTGATAGGTCTTCTCGCCACTAACTCTCTCGCTAAAGGTGATGCAGTAAAAGGGGAAAAAACAGCTCAAGTCCAGGTAGATAACACTTGGAAGATCCTTGAGACAAGGGTTTCAGCTGACATTTCTGCATTGTACAGGCTTCCTGATGGCTTCTCTTTAGGGCTTGATGGTGTGCTAAAAGGCTATGGATTCAGCTGGAAGATAGGTGATGACCTGTATTATGGTGATTTCAAGGTCGATGATTATTTTGAGTCTATTGATGATATAGGAGAGGATTACAGGGATGAGATAGAGATCGCTGGCGTAAAGCTCGGTGATTTCTTGGATAAATATAATTCTGAGAAAGACATAATCAATGATGCTTTTGAGGACAGCTTTGGCCATCTGAAGCATGACATGGAGGATATCTATCATGATAGGCTCTCTGATGAGGCATTGGTCAGCTTTCTTCTTGATCTTTTCAAGGAGCTGGGCAATGACAATGACCTGGCTGACCTGCCTTCTATCATAGAGGATATTGCAGATGAGTCTGGCTTGGAGATCACTGACAGCGAAAAGGAGAAGACAGAGGATGCTCTTGAGGATTTCTATGACAGCATGGACGAGACATTTGAGGGCACAGAGTCAGATGACATCATAAGGGATTTCATTGATCAGGGCCCTCTTGATTCCCTGAAGATTGGCGACAAGACCTTGCGTGAATTGATAGATCTTGGAGAGGGCTTTGCAGGTCTGCTTGATATCGAGGAGTTTGACGACGGTTTCAGGGCGCACAAGTGGATTGGTGCTTCAGGCACTGCACATGGCGAGCTGTCTTTTGATTATAAGGTAAAGCTTGGTGATTCTATTGGCTTCTTCAACCATACCCGCTCGTTTGACGTAAGCTGCTATGGCAAGGCATTTGCAGACATCAATTTCAGGTATGCTGACGGCAAGTCATTTGCTGACTTCCTTGAGAAGGACCTGCATGTAGATCCTTTCATAATTCTTATCTATAATTCTTCAGATGCAGACCTTTACCTGCCTGACCTGTTCTTTGATGCGGAATTAGGATATCGTTATGGCTATACAACAAGGGTCGGCGATGTGTTTGAGTCTTCATTCCTCACAAAGTACGGGAAGCAAGGAAAGGGAATCCTTCGCAGCTTGACTCGTGAGATATATGAGGATGCAAGAGTGGATCTGTCTGCAGTGCTTGACACAAACGCAAAGGAACTGTCCTGGGATTTTAGGGATTACTGGAGAAAACACAAGGAGATTACAGAAAGCAGCCTGTTCTATGTCTTTGATCAGCAGATCAGAGATAGATTCTGGCATTATGCAATGCTTGGCCTTGAGATCCGGGACAAGACAGTTGAGGATTGGCTGCGTGACTACAAGGTCAAGGGAATGCTTGATTTTGACTTGAATCTTGAGCAGGAGATCAAAGGCAAATACCATAATATTTTAGATTCAAAGACAGACATCATCCCAAGAGCAAACATAGCGATCGGCATCAATGGTGATTTTGTAAATCCTTTCCTTGTCCTTTCGTCTTATCCTGATCCCTTTGCAAGAGCTGGCATCATCGTCGGAATGCCCAGCTTTGCATTAAAGCTCTCTGCAACGCATATGATCGATCCTGTCATGCTGACTCCATTCCAGCAGGACACATACATGACATTAGAGACTGCTTTGACTTTTTTAGACAGCAAAGGCAGTGAGAAAGTCACTTCCTATATGGCAGAGACAGAAAGGCTCAGTGCATCACCAAAGATAGGCAAGTCAAATGACTTCAACCATATCACTTCTAAGTTCTATTCTGATCTCGACGGCCTTCTTCTCTCT
>JAHWIS010000120.1 GCA_019322385.1 Candidatus Woesearchaeota archaeon | reverse complement strand
GCAATTGATACATAAATACCTTTTTATTAGGGCTTAAGAGGCTGAAATAAGAGGTTTCTAAAAAAATTAAGTTTATTATTTACTATAATCTGTTAGTTTTTAAATGTTGTTTGTTATTTGTAAAATATCTCTGGATAAAGTTTATTAATAAAGCGTGCGTAATAGTGTTAGGTTTTACTAAACATCCTGTCTGCGCCTGGAGCCCGCAAACAGTTCCTCCAAAGCTCCCCAAGCTGGACAATCGAAGTGCGGGCTTCCGGGTGACCCAAACCACAAATCAGGTGAAACAAATGATAATCCCAATAAAACCAAGGAGAGATGTCAAAATGAAACAAGAAGAAACATATGGAAACAGCGATGACTGCATTGTTATACACAGCTTTGACGAACTGCAGTTATACGGACTTGCAATAGATATGCAGAACTATGACAGCAAGCTCAAAGGAGATGTTGTTGTCAGCGATATGCCAAAACTGGAAGAGCCTGCTGAAGAGCAGAAGCCTTTCTTAGGCAGTTCATCCATACATGACAGGTCAGAGCTTGAAGAGATTGCACAGAGAAAAGAGCTTATGCAGATGGATTCTGACGGCCTCTATGCAAAGCTGAACCTTGGCTATGTTGGCTGTGGTGAAGACAGATGCTCATATGTGAGATCAGCAACAAGGTGGGACGGCACAGAGACAACTGACATTGTCCCTTATATCGCACATTATGTGAGCGACAAGAAACAGAGAGGCGCAAAGATATCATCTGATATGGGAATGGCAATACTCGGCATTGATAAGAAGTCCATGGAAGAGCATTATGGAAAGGAACTAGCAGATCGCCTCAAGACTGAGACACTGAAGCTGATGGCTAATAAAAACAGTGTCTACAAGGTCGCTTAGAAATCTTTTTTTGAAAATATTTTATTATTCTATATTTTAATTGTGTAGACTGGATCCAATTCTGCCGCGACTTCACACATACCTATATCTAATGTCCGTTGGACGACTTCCCTTCCCCTGTATGAGTATTGCAGCGCCTTAGGGTTTGCGATGATCTTTTTTCCGACGCTGTTGGCCATCTCGATCTCGAAGTATCGCTTGCCTTTTATCTCGAATATCTTGTCGACACCCAATGAGTCCTGGAAGGCATATCCTCCGCCATGCGGCAGCATGTTCGCTCGCCTTAACCTATGGTAGACGCCAAGCTCTTCTGCACGGTCAGAAAAACCTAAAACATCCATCTGGTGCGGCGTGAAGTTGCTGATGCCGTGGACAAGATAAGAAGGCAGGTCTGCACGTATCGAGATAGGGAACAACTGCTTCTTTGAACTGAACACCTGACAGCCAAGCATTATCTCATTCATGTTATACAGGCCCTGATGCGTCTCGTTGAGGATTAATTTAGCGCCGTCAAAAAGATGCCTGAATGCGACTTCTCTGCGTTTTTTTGCAAAGTCATTTGCGAAAAGATAGAAATCAAAATAATCAACAGCATCTCGGCCTTCAAGTGTGTAGATAGGACCGAAAGGCGTCTTTGTCATTGTACAGAGCTCCTGCAGTATGCTGCTCTTGTTCCAATACAATCCCATGCCTTTCTCTGAATCTCCTTTCAGTTCTGGACAGCCTGAATGAAGTATGACTGCGTATTTAGGGAGGTTAAGGCCTTTATTCTGAGCTACACGGAAGACATCGATGAAATGATTGCCTTTGTAGAAATCCCACTTGACTCTTATATCATTTATGTGCGTAGCCTTGTGCTCCAGGTCGTATATCCTCTTCAATATTGATTTCGGCTTAGGAAGGTCATGCAATCCACCGACAAGCATGCCGCAGCAGTTTGGCTTGACATCAAGTATCATCAGCTTTTCGCGGCCATTACCCCATGAAAGCCTTCCGCCATAGGCAATGCCCTGCTCCCACCTCACAATATTCCTGCTTACTGTCTCATCAGGCGTTGTCATGAAGGTAGCGTCTGGTTCCAGGCCGTACTTCTTCTGTATTAAATGCATCTTTGCAAGGCCATATTTCATGTTTGCCAAGCAGAGATGAGAAGTGGCGTCATTAAGGCCTGTAGAGAATATATGGTCTTTTGCTCTTTTCAGAAGTCCTTGCTTTGTCTGCGGCAGACGCTTAGGCATGCAATTTTCACCTCTCTTTGAGCTTAAACAGGCTGTTTGCGTTTAAAAAGGTTTCTGCGATAATCAGAAAATTATAAATAAATTGGAGGTGTAATAGGATATATGGTCGAAGTAAACCCTATAGCCAAGATGATAGTTAACAAAGGCATAGAGAGCTTTGATGTCTCAATGTTCCCTCAAGAGCAGAAAAAGGAGATACTTGCGCAGGCAGCACAGATATTCTTGCGGCAGGGAAAGTTTGATGATGCAATGATTGCATTGGAGAGAGCAGGTCTGCCTTTACCTGAAGAGCAGATACGGCAGGTCGCAGACAAGAAAATACTGATGGGACAGTATCAGGAAGCATATGATCTTCTTAGCAAAACAGGACAGACAGAGATGGCTGAGTTCGTGAAAGCTAATTTTCTATGAAGCAACCTTTATAAGTCATCAATGCTTATTCTCTCTTATGATTCGCATCATATTTGTGGGGCGTGTGAAAGAGAAGTGGCTGAAAGAGGCCTGTGATGAGTATGTCAAGAGGACTTCTAAGTTTGTTCGGGTGCAGGTTGATGAAGTAAAGGATGAGAAGATAATGGGCAAGGATGCTGAAGCAATAAAGAAGAAAGAAGGTGAACGGATCCTTAATTTGATAAAAGATGATTTTGTTATCGGACTTGATGTTGAAGGAGAATCACTTGGTTCAGAGACATTTGCAAGAGCATTGAACAAAGCAGGAGAGCAGAGCAAGAGGATAACATTTGTTGTCGGAGGAGCGCTCGGGCTTTCTAGGGAAGTTTTGAAACGATGCAATATGAAGATGTCCCTTTCAAGAATGACATTCACCAACCAAATGGTACGGCTGTTGTTGATAGAACAGATCTACAGGGCATTCATGATAATGGCTGGACGGGAGTATCACAAATGATTTTCAATTGAAAAGATTTATTAATCCTTCCTGGTTATTTTTTTCTGCATGAAGACATATCATATAGAAGCGAAATCATTGTTGGGGAAGATTGATTTTGATGCTTCTGGGTTGCCGAAGAAGCTTGGGATAGTGACGACCATACAATACCTGCATGAGATGAAGAAGATAGTTGATTATCTGTGGAAGAAAGAGATAAAGGCTGTTGTCTGCGGGCAGGTGCTTGGTTGTGATGCTGGAGCTGGTGTTCGGCACAAGGGTGATGTCGACGCGTTCCTGTATATCGGGACAGGGGAGTTCCATCCGATCGGAGTTGCGTTGCAGACAGGCAAGCCTGTGTTTGTATTGCATCCTGAGTCGATGAATATCAGGAAGCTTTCTAGTGATGATGTCGAGAAGATAAAGAAGAAAAAGAAAGGCATGCT
>JAHWIS010000119.1 GCA_019322385.1 Candidatus Woesearchaeota archaeon | reverse complement strand
TGGCAGCACAAGCTCTGGATTGTGGCAGAAACCGCACCTGAAATTACAGCCTGCAATAAATACAGTAGAACATATCTTCCCAGGCCAGTCTACAAGGCTTGTCCGCTGCACCCCTGCTATTATCATAACTCAGACAGAATGTGAGGAGATTATTAAATTTTTTGAAGTGCTTTTAAACACTATTTCTTCATCAACACCTTATAGTTCCTTATCGAGAAATACCTTGCGAATGTGGTGATAGGAAGCAGAATAACCATAAGGACATATATGAGGAACAGTATTAATGCAATACCTACAATAACTGCAATGGTTATAGATATAACGCCCCACCCTATTGCGCTGCCTATTGCATAGACCATAATGCCTATTGGTATCGCTATTATCAGGAATGGTACCAGCAGCGCAAGTAATACAAGTATCCCTGCAAGCCCTGTCACAATATTTATCACAATACGCGCAAGAAGAAAGATGAACACCTCGAGCTTGTTCTTGTTTATCCTCTTGAATGTGTCTTTGATGCTCTGCCTGATACCTCTTTTCGTGAAATACATATGAACCAGACTAAAATGGAACACCAATGAATAGAACACGCCGAACAGGATCATCACGATCATGAACAACAGCAAAAAAGGTATCATCCATGCAAGGCTGATGAGCGCAAAGTTCTCGAAATATGCTGTAGCGCCCTGCATAACCATAGGAACAACAAAAGGTAATGAGAACAGCCCCATCACTGCGAGTATTATCAGTCCAATCACGATCCTAAACAGAAAAAACGACCATCCTAATGGCTTCTGCCTTCTCCATGCTTTCCTTATCTGCACCTTCCCTGTCACAAGCGCTTCAAGGAATATGAATGAGAATACGCTTGTGATCCAGCTCATCACAAGCATAAGCACGATGAAAAGAATTATGAAAGGTATGATCAGGTAATACAACGCACCAAGACTCTCTTTTGCGCCTTTTGTCGCTTTTCCGGTGATCTCATTGGTGATGTTTGTGAAATTGCCTGTAGGCTCTGGCGTCCCTCCATTCCTTAGAGGAGTCGAAGGTATGTTGAAGTTAGGGCTACCTCCCCCTCCACTCCCGGCATTAGCAGAAAGCAATGAGATAAGACCCAGCTTAAGCCACTTCTTGAACCTGAACGGAAACAGAAGATTCTTCATATCATCTATGCCTGGCTCAACATAGTGGAAAGGATTGAATTTCATCAGAAAAAGTTAACCATTCAGACTATTTAAAGATTTCCCAAGAACTCCTCTACCTCTGACGGCTCCATGCACCGTTTCACTTCCTGCCCTTCATCATCAAGAAAAACAACAACAGGAACTCCAGTTACATCAAACTTCTTTGCCTCTTCGAATCCTGGAGCGTCTGAGCAGTTCACAATCTCTCCTTCTACCTTGTCCTGTGAAGCCATGAACTCCTTCATCGAAGGGCATCTGTGGCAAAACTGTGTTGTAAAAAGCTTATATTTCATATGAAAAACACCTAATTTAAAAAAAGATTTCAGAACGTGAACTTGTTCTTCATCTCCATCTCTGTCTTTGGCTGGCCTTTTGTTGCCAGTTCGCTGCCGATGCTCACCTTCTCGTCAAACTCTACCCTGTCCTTGAACTCTTCTTTCTTTCCCTTGTTCCAGTTCTGTACAGGTCGGTGATACCCAACAACCCTTGAAAAGATTTCGCAGCTCATCCCGCATTTTGTCATGTCAATGCACCTCCTTTTTTTATCCTGTGGTTCTTACACCTATCTCTTGCGCTGTCTTCTCGTCTTCTGAATCATCGTATGGGCAGGTCTCGTGCCTGCCAGGGATATACCCGTGCTTTGGGCATACGCTGAATGTCGGTGTTATCGTAAAATAAGGTAATCTGAAATTATAGGCTATCCTCTTCACCAGCTTCTTGCACGTTTCCGCATCTGACACCATCTCTCCTAAGAACCCATGCAACACTGTCCCGCCAGTATATCGGATCTGTAAAGAATCCTGCAACTCCAAAGCTTCAAAGACATCTGTTGTATAGTTCACAGGCAGTTGCGTTGAATTCGTGTAATAAGGCTCATCCTTGCCTGCTGTCATGATGTCAGGATATCTGTCCTTGTCTATCTTTGCAAAACGATAAGCTGTCCCCTCTGCAGGTGTAGCCTCTAAATTATATATGTGCCCTGTCTCTTCCTGGTATTTCGTTAACCTATCCCTCATGAAGTCAAGCACTTGCTCTGCAAAGACTATCCCTTTCTTTGTGGATATCGTCACATCAGCCCCTAAAAAGTTCATCAATGCCTCGTTCATGCCATTGATCCCTATGGTATTGAAATGGTTCTGCAATGTTCCCAAATACCTCTTCGTAAATGGCATCAGGCCATTGTCCATGTTCCTCTGCACCAGCTTCCTCTTTATCTCCAGGCTGTCTTTTGCAAAGTCCATAAGCTTAGTAAGCCGTTCATAGAACTCTTCCTTTGTCTTTGCTAGATACCCTATCCTGGGCAAGTTGATCGTGACAACACCTATAGAACCAGTCATCTCAACTGCTCCGAACAGTCCGCCGCCTTTCTGTCTTAACTCCCTCATGTCCATCTGCAGCCTGCAGCACATGCTCCTTACATCACTCGGCTTCAGTTCAGAATTGATGAAGTTCTGGAAGTATGGTATTCCGTACTTTGCTGTCATGTCAAAGAGCAGTACAGCATTCTCGCTGTCCCAGTCAAAGTCACGCGTGATATTGTATGTGGGTATCGGGAAAGTGAACACCCTCCCTTTTGCATCTCCTTCTGTGATGACTTCCATGAATGCCCTGTTGATCATGTCCATCTCTTTCTGGCAGTCTCCGTATGTGAAGTCTGCCTCTTTGCCGCCTACTATCGCTTTCTTGTTGCGCATATCCTCTGGCACTACCCAGTCAATAGTTAAATTAGTGAATGGTGTCTGTCCGCCCCATCGCGTAGGCACATTCATGTTGAAGATGAATCCTTGCAGTGCCTGCTTTACCTTCTTGTATGGGATTTCATCTGACTTGACAAGAGGTGCAAGATAGGTGTCGAATGAGCTGAATGCCTGTGCTCCTGCCCATTCATTCTGCAGTGTCCCTATGAAGTTGATTATCTGCCACAATGCGCTGTCAAAATGCTTTGGCGGCTTTGAGTCTATCTTTCCAGGCACGCCGTTGAACCCCTCAGCCAGCAATTGACGCAAAGACCATCCTGCGCAGTATCCTGCTATGCCCATCCCGAGGTCATGGATGTGCAAATCACCATTCTTATGGGCATCTGCGGTCTCTGTAGGGTATACTGTATTAAGAGTATAATGAGCGAACACAGAAGTGGCTGCGTGCATCAAAAGACCGGATAAAGAATAGTTCATGTTTGCGTTCTCTGCAACCCTCCAGTCTGACTGTTTTAGATAGCCGTCCATTGTCTTCTGGACATCCATCATTGCAGCGCCTTCATCCCTCAGCCTTCTCCTCTGGTCCCTATACAGGATATAAGCCTTGGCGATGTCGACTTCAGAGCTTTCGATCAGGACTTTCTCTATCAGGTCCTGTATCATCTCTACTGTGGGAATTACACCACCTTTGAAGAATATGTCGAGTATGCTTGATGTCTTTGTTGAGAGGCCTTTTGCCTTGCCGTAGTCATCCTGCCCTACAGCCTTAACTGCCTTGAATATGCAGTCGCATATCTTGTTTTCATCGAATAGAACTAGTTGTCCATCTCTTTTTTGGACTCTGCGTACCTTGTTCAGCTCCTCCATTTTTTACCAGCCTCTCTTTTCTGTAGTTTCCGCAGAATCAGCTGCGGGGTGGTTAATTTTACTTCTTCAACAGTTTGTGCAGTTCCTTGTCGAATTCTTCGATGTCCTTGAATTCCTTGTATACTGATGCGAATCTGATATAGGCGATCTTGTCAAGCTTCTTGAGCTTCTTTACGACCAGCTGCCCGATCTTCTTGCTCTCGATCTCTGTGGCATCCGCGCTTTTCAGCTCAGCTTCAATCTCATCAGTGACTTTGTTGATGGCCTCTCTTTGCACTGGCCGCTTTTCGCATGCTTTCAGCAGCCCAGTAACGATTTTTGCCCGGTCAAATCGTTCGCGTGTGCCGTCTTTCTTGACAATGGTGAGTGGGAGTGTTTCCAGGCGTTCGTATGTTGTGTATCTCTTGTTGCAGGAGAGGCATTCCCTTCTGCGCCTTGTCGCGATGTCCTCTTCAGTCTCTCGCTTGTCAACGACCTTTGACTCAAGGCTTCCGCAAAATGGGCATTTCATAGTATACTCCAAACAATGTTTTGGCAAAAAAAATTGCTGCGTAAATCTGGAAAAACCCTGTTTTATCGTGATTTCAGCGGAATCACAAAAAACACAACATGTTGTGGTTGCGCAACACCTGGAACACAACCAATGGTGTAACTCTTCACAACTAGTATTTAAGTATTTTTGTTGTAAAAAATATAGAATTCAATGATGGCTTTCAAAAAATTATGATGCTGTGCGACACCATTTCCCAGTAAAACCTATTGAAAGAATATCCTATAAACCGTTACAGACTCTCTAACACCAATACCTTACTGCAGTGATGAAATTCCCTCTTTCTGTGCAAGCCACATTATCTCTTCTTTTGCTTTCCTTTATTCGCCATATCCAGTTCCCATATATGTTTCTGGGACCTATACACTGTAAATATGAGTCCTAAAAGTGCAAAGATCATGATGAACGGTATTGCAGGAGCTGTGTATGTCTTGCCGAAGAATATTATCATGGTGTTCACTGCGATAAAGCCTATCCTCACTTCTGTAGGGCCTATCTTCATGTAGCTTATCTTGAATTCATTTGTTGTTGCAAAGCCCAGGTATGAGTTGACCATGAAAGCGCCGAACAGCATCAGGATGAACAGCTGCGTAAGGAGGTATTGGTCAGGCATCAATATAGCATAGCCGATAATCAATGAACATAGGAATATGTAATCCAGGAAGTGGTCCATGTAATATCCCCATTTGATGAGACCTGTGTTCCTGCGCCTGCCTATCTCTCCATCCAGCAGGTCTGTTATATATTGGAAGAAGATCATCGCAGAGGATCCCCATAGCCAGATGATATCATACGTTGCTAAGAAGCAGAAGATTATTACGCCGATGCTCCACAGGACTGTGGTCATGGTAAGATGATATGTCTCAACAGATTTCGGCACGCAAGGGACAAGCCAGTTCTTGAGCTTTGTCTCTGCATTCCAGAGAAGTGATTTTCCTTTT
>JAHWIS010000118.1 GCA_019322385.1 Candidatus Woesearchaeota archaeon | reverse complement strand
GGACATGCTACAACAGGGTGCAGAAGAAACTTATCACAAAGTAGGAAAATGGTCGAACATTACTATACAAAAAAACAGAAATCTGCATTCAGGCCTAGGAAGATCACTGTAAGGGTACTTGAGATGTATCTTGAGTTGAATACCGCAGGAGGTGTCTTCTCGCCGAGGAAGCTCGACATGGGAACAAGGCGTCTTGTAGAGGCTGCAGTGATCAAGAGAGGATGGAAAGTGCTTGACTTTGGCTGTGGGTATGGTGTTGTAGGGATTGCTATCAAGAAAAAGCATCCTGGTGTTGATGTTGTGATGAGTGACGTGAATGAAAGGGCTATCAAGCTTGCAAAGATGAATGTGAAGCTGAATAAAATTGATGCAGAAATTATACAGAGCGATGTATTCAAGAACAAGGAGCTTGACGCGATGCGATTCGACACAATACTGTTCAATCCGCCACAGACAGCAGGCAAGAAACTGTGCTTCAAGATGATAGAAGATGTAAAAGAGCATCTTGTAAAGGGAGGACTGCTGCAGCTTGTCGCCCGAAGCCAGAAAGGAGGAAAGCAATTAAGCAAGAAGATGGAAGAAGTGTTTGGTAATGTTGATGTTGTGGCAAAGAAATCTGGTTATTGGGTATATGTAAGCGAGAAGAAATAGATTATTTTTGATCTTTTTCTTGTTCTTGCGTTCGCTTTTTCTTTTGTTCAGGTTCCTTGGTCTTTTCTGGTGTCTCTGCTTTTGTCTCTTCTGATTTTTCTACCTTTATCTCTTTCTTTTTCTGCAGTCTTTGCCTTATCCTGTCTATCAGTATCGCATAGCGCCTTTTTTCGGATGTCTGCTGTGGTTCTTCTGATGCTATTCCCTGTTCTGGTGTCAGGCCTTGCTGAGGCGGCTTTAACATACCTCCTTTCTGCATTATCCTTATCAGCATCAGTACGACCACTGCAAGCACACCGAATATCAGCAGAAGGATTATGAACATGACGAATCTCCAGTCCTTTGTCTGCGCTTTCACTCTCTCGACTAAGGTACCTGCTTTCTTCTTGTCAGCTTCGGCAATCGGCATACCTGTTATCTTTCCACCTAGCTTTGCCTCAAGCTCTGCGCGTATCTCATTGAAGCGTTTTTCAGCGTCTTCATTTGTCATCTGACCTGTCTCAAGGAAATTCACTACTTTTGTCATGCTGTTCACTGAGTCTGTTATCAGGAATATCTCCTCTTCTGTGAACTCCTGCATATATTCCATGTCTGTCAGCAGTTCCAAAAGATATTGCCTTGTCTCTTTTATGAGATCCATCAATTCCACATTGACTGTGTAATTGATGTCCTGAAGTAGCTCTTCCCAGCCGACAACTACGACTATCTCCCTTGCTGTCCTGCCTATGCCGAGATATGTCGCGCTCCAGTCGAGATAATGCACACCTGTCTCGTTGAATGATCCATCAACATATATCAGTCCGTCGATTATCTGGACAGAGCCATTGCTTGTATAATTCTGCACAGAGCCGTTTATCTGCGTGATTATAAGGCTTGCATTTGTTATTAGGCTCGCATCGATCGCTACGCCGTCGAACTTGATCTCAGCGGCGAGCCTTACTGTCTCATTTGTATTCACAAGATCAGGACTGACGCCAAGTATCGACAATCCAGAGCTCCTCGACCCTACAGTGAATGTACTGCTGGCCTCTTTCGTGAAGGCAGGGGTCTGATTAGTGAGCATTGTTACAGAAGCTATGTAATTCCCTGTCAGGTTGTTGTGCACAAAGAACTCATAATACCAAAGGCCGTCTGTCAGATATGTCATGGCAGTGTTGTTCACTATTGTATATTCTGTGCTGTTCTCGACTCGATATATTGTCACGTCTATGGCTGACACATCGCTGGGTATTGCTGCCCCGCCTGTAAGAAGATTTGTGACATCAGCAGCTACAAGGACTTTTTCCCCTTGGTTGACAACCTGAGGTGTTGTAGAGACACTCAATCCGCAGCAGCAGGCTGTCTGGTTCAGCCGTAT
>JAHWIS010000117.1 GCA_019322385.1 Candidatus Woesearchaeota archaeon | reverse complement strand
ACAAGGCGCTGCAGCTCATCGACCTTCTTCTTCAAGGTCTCGATGTCCTTTTTCTCAGGCTCAAGCAACTTCTTGATCTCAGCGATCTCTGCCTTTATAGGCTTGATCTTCTCTTCAGGAACCTTGCCTTCCATGTCCTTCAAGCTCTTTTCAGTTGTGTAGACCAAGGTGTCAGCATTGTTGATTGTCTCAGCCTCTTCCCTGCGCTTCTTGTCATCTTCTGCATGAGACTCTGCCTCTTTCCTCATATTCTCGACATCAGTCTCATCAAGCTTGTTAGGCGCGGTTATAGTCATTGCCTGCTGCTTGCCTGTGCCGATGTCCTTTGCAGAGACATTGAGGATGCCGTTCGCATCAATGTCAAACGTAACCTCTACCTGCGGGATGCCCCTCGGTGCTGGCGGTATGCCTACAAGATCGAAATTACCTAGAAGCTTATTGTCAACAGACATAGGCCGCTCTCCCTGGAAGACGCGGATAGTGACTGCAGGCTGGTTGTCAGCAGCAGTAGAGAAAATCTGCGACTTCTTTGTCGGTATTGTTGTATTGCGGTCTATGAGCTTTGTGAATATCCCGCCGAGTGTCTCGATTCCAAGACTCAATGGAGTGACGTCAAGCAGCAAGACATCCTTCACTTCACCGGCCAGGACACCTGCCTGGATAGCTGCGCCCATCGCGACACACTCCATAGGATCGACTCCGCGCTCTGCAGTCTTGCCGATGAAATCCTCGACAAACTTGCGGGCTATAGGCATCCTTGTAGGTCCGCCTACGAGGATTATCTTGTCGATATCTTTTACAGTGAGCTTTGCGTCAGAGATCGCCTGCTCCATAGGATGCCTGCACTTCTCTATCACTGGCGTGACAAGCTGCTCAAGCTTTGACTTTGTGAGCTTCATCACAAGATGCTTAGGCCCCTTGTCTGTCGCTGAGATGAACGGCAGGTTGATGTCTGTCTCTAATGTTGTTGAGAGCTCAATCTTTGCCTTCTCTGCCGCTTCCCTTACTCTCTGCATCGCAGTTGCGTCCTGGCTCAAGTCAATGCCTTCTGCATTCTTGAACTCAGATATGAGCCAATCTGTTATTGCCTCATCCATGTCAGTACCGCCGAGATGGGTGTCGCCGGATGTGGATTTCACTTCGAAAACACCTTCCCCGAACTCCATTATGGTGACGTCTAATGTTCCGCCTCCAAAGTCGAAGACCAGGATCTTGTGCTCCTGATCTGCCTTGTCAAGGCCATACGACAATGACGCTGCTGTAGGCTCGTTGATTATTCGCACGACATCCAGTCCTGCAATAGTACCTGCGTCCTTTGTAGCCTGACGCTGGTTGTCATCAAAATAAGCAGGCACAGTTATGACTGCCTTCTCTACCTTCTCTCCAAGGAACTCTTCTGCATCCTTCTTGATCTTCTGCAGGATGAAAGCAGATATCTGCTGAGGCGTGTATTCCTTGCCGTTGATCTTATACTTGTGGCTCGTACCCATCTTCCGCTTTGCAGCGGTTATCGTGCCTTCTGGGTTTGAGACTGCTTGGCGTCGTGCAGGCTCTCCCACAAGCATCTGATGCTCTGTCGTGAAAGCGACAACACTAGGGAACGCCTTACCATACTGCGTGGCCCCCTCTGCAGACGGCACTATCTTAGGCCTGCCTGCCTCCAGGAAAGCTGCAGCTGAATTAGAAGTTCCTAAATCAATTCCTATAATTTTAGACATTTTTCTCTCCCTCCGTAACTTTTTGTTGGATTATTCAAACAGACTGTCATAGTCTGGTGATTCACCTTTTTCCTTGAAACTGACGAAATGAATATGATCGCCATAGACCTCTTTGATTATCTTTGCAGTGACTTTTTTCTCATCCTTTATGTCAAACCCGAACAGAGTCACGATCTTCTCCACTTCCTGCTCTGTAGGAGCCTCGACTTCCATGAACCAAGGGATCTCAGCATACTTGTCGAATTCGATCTTGACATTGCCAAGCTTATATGTTACTCTGTACTTCTCCATATCAGCGAACTTCTTCATGCCGAGCTTCGTGAACAGTTCGCAAGCAGCATCAAAATCATCTATTGTGAACTCAATCTCTTCGTTTATCTTGAAATGCTCACCTTCTATAGGATTCTTAAAAACTACTTCTATACGATCAGCGATCTTCCTTACCCTGACATACTGTCCTTTCTTGACAAGCCTGTCATCAGGGAAATCATATGCCTTTGCATGAACAAGTCCCTGCTCTATCTTCTCTGCGCCGAGCTCTTTCAGCTTAGCGACAATCTTTTCAGGGTCTATCTCAAGTATCTTGACTTCTATCTCTTTCATTTTGTTCACTCTTGAGGGCCTCTGCCCTCAGTTCCTCGACCATCTCATCGGTCAATACCTGTTTCCTTGCCACAGTGCGGATGGAAACCATCTCAAAGAGCTTGGACAGCTTCTTGAGATTGAACTCATCATACTCCTTTATCGAGCCTAATGCGTGATAGACCTCCTGGTCTGTTGTCATGAAGCGCTGCTTGTATGGGTTGCAGATGATAAGCGTCTCGAGCTTCTCATCATTTCCTATGAGGTAGCGCAGTATCCTGTCTGCCTCCAGGAAATACTCGTTCAATGCAGACCTCTGCCTTCTCGCCCTGCTCTTGTAATAATTCATATTATCCCCTCAGCCGAAATACGTCGGTGCTGACACTGTCTTCTTGTCAGACTTCTTGTCCTTCATCCTCTTCTCAAGCTTCTCCACAGCCTTTGGCTTCACGATCTTGCCGAAGTCACGTTCATAGTCAGAGACCACCTTGTTGAGCAGCTCCAGCATCCTCTTTGCATGGAAAGGCTCGAACATCACGACATTGTGCTTTATGTGGATTATCGGACTCTGCTTTGACCTGATGTCGACCCTCGGCGTGATGCACTTGAAGTCAAGGATTATCTGTGTCGGGTTATAGTTCGCAGAGAGCTCGTTGCAGAAGAATGAATCGCCCTCATTGACTGATATGTTAAGGTTTTTCTGTTCCATTTGTTTTCACCTGTTCATTTGAAACGCTTATAGCTCAATATTCGCTTCAGCATGTGCTTGTCGGGAAACAGGTCTTTGAGTTCTGCGCCTGGCAGGACTCGCCCTCCTGTCTCGACATATGAATGGTACTGCCTCACTGACTCTGGGTCGTAGATGTTGAGGCAGTAGTTGGTAATGAACCACGCATGCAGGTCATCGCCGTGCTTGCTGCAGTTTCCTATCCTGCAGTGCAACGGCTTGACTGCATGTATCTTACAAAGGTTGTTGTCCAGGAACATGCATGGGCCGTAAGGCTTGTCTTGCTTCTTGAATGACTTCACCTTGAAGACTTTTGTGTGGAATATCTCGGTCTCCTCAAGGAAGTCATTGATGAAATCCTCATTCTTTGTCTTGAGGAATGCTGCGATCCTTGGTATCTCATTCTCAAGCACAAAGCCTGAGCCGTATGAGCAGCACTTGCCGCACTTCTTGCACGGCTCTCCGAGCTTGAGTATGTCTTGCTCTTTTGTGGATTTGGTTATATTGATAGTACCACCTTATTTTTTTGCGACTTTTACTTTCGAATGCCTGAGGACCCTTCCTTTCAAGGTGTATCCTTTCTGTAATTCTTCGATTATAGTGTCGTCATCCTTGTCTGATTTCTCTGACAGCATGACTTCGTGAAGATAAGGATCAAACTTCTTGCCTTTTGTCTCGATGTGCGCAAGGCCTTCATCTTTCAAAAGCGTGTAGAGCTGGGAATAGATCAGTTCTATGCCTTTCACGAATTCCTCATGGTTGCCTGTGCTTTTGAGTGCAATCTCAAAAGAGTCAAGCACTGAAAGCAGTTTTTTTACAATCTCTGCCTTGGCGTATTCGCAGAACTGGGCATTCTCTTTCTCAGCCCGCTTCTTATAGTTCTCGAACTCTGCCTGTATCCGTTTAAGGTCAGTGGTGAGCTCTGCAATCTTGTCTTCTTTTGTTTCTTTTTTCTGCTTTGGAGCCTTTGCCCGCTGTTTTGGTTCATCAGACATCAATAATACACCCCCGATGAATAATTTGAATCACCCTGATTTGGTTGAACTTAAATCAACGGAATGTGTGTAAACTCTACTCATATATAAATGTTTTGGCAAAAGTTTATATATTGGAACAATACATTATCAACAGAGGGGTAGAATGGCGTTTATCCATCAGAAGATAACAATAGTCAAGATACGCAAACCAAAAAGCCATAATGTCAATGATGACCTGCAGTTTCTAGGCACTTCTTTGGGACTTTTCAACCTGCGGGACAAGGACAAGAGCTGTTTCAGGGTGTTTATTGAGCTTCTGAAGGCTGCCAAGCGGAAACAGCCGATAAGCTCTGATGAGCTGGCATACAGGCTTGGATTGACACGCGGCACTGTAGTGCATCACATCAACAAGCTCAAGGATGCTGGGATTGTTGTTCATGAGGGGAAGAGATATTTCTTAAGGGTCGATAAGCTAGAGTCATTGATACAGGAGATCAGAAAGGATGTTTTGCGGACCTGTGATGATTTAGAGCATATTGCCAAGGAGATAGATGGGGCTTTAGGGTTGTGAGCGCCGCCAGCATGCGCTCGCTTTGCTTCTGTAACTGATTCATTTCGCCCAACTGCGATTATTTGCGCTTCTAAAACCTTCAGCTCGCTAGGCAAGGCTGGCGGCGGGAGCAGTTAACTATATATAATAATAGAATTTCGGCATTCTCATGGCAAAGAAATGCGCTCATGTTGGCGGTCAGGCAGTGATTGAAGGAGTTCTCATGAAGAATGAAAGCAAGATAGCAATAGCTGTCAGGAAGCCTAACAAGAAGATATCTTTGAAGAAGATGAGGTATCCTTCTATAGCAAAGAAGGTCAAGTTCCTGGGGTGGCCTTTCTGCAGGGGCATAGTTAACCTAATCGAGATGCTTGTGCTTGGGATAAAGGCGCTCAACTACTCTGCAAATGAGTCAATGGGAGAGAAGGATGAGAAGATCACAAAGACAGAGTTCGCAGTCACTACAATCATCGCAATGTCTGTTGCTGTGGGGCTGTTCATACTGCTTCCTTTGTATTTGACAAAGATAACAAGGACAGAAGGTATATTGTTCAATCTTATCGATGGAGTGATAAGGGTGGTCATATTTGTGCTGTATATACTTGTGATATCATTGATGAAGGATGTCAAGCGGCTGTTTGAGTATCACGGCGCAGAGCACAAGACAGTCAACTGCTATGAGGCAGGCAAGAAGATAACCTTAAAGAATGTCAAGAAGTATACGACATCGCACAGGAGATGCGGAACAACATTCCTGCTGATAGTGCTTGTGATAAGCATATTGATATTCTCATTGATAGTGACTGACAGTTTCTGGATAAAGTTCGCCGGAAGGATACTCCTCTTACCTGTCATTGCAGGGATATCATATGAACTGCTTAAGTTAGGGGCAAAGTTCCCTAAGAATTT
>JAHWIS010000009.1 GCA_019322385.1 Candidatus Woesearchaeota archaeon | reverse complement strand
TGCGTATTATGATGCGATGAATGCATGCCATCTCGGCCTTTTCCCATCTTATTACGAACCATGGGGATACACACCTCTGGAGTGCGCTGCGCTTGCAGTCCCATCGCTAACAAGCGACCTTGGAGGGTTCGGCAGGTTCCTGCTGCAGAAGACGACAGGGACATCAGGGATATTTGTACTGAAAAGATATCAGCGCCCAAGGGAAGATGTCATAAATGAGTTTACAGATACGCTTTACAAGTTTTCAAAGTTTAATGCCAAGGAGAGGGTCCAACAGAAGATACTTGCGAAAGACCTCGCCAATCTTGCTGATTGGAAGACCTTGATCAACAATTACTTTGATGCTCATGATCTTGCGATCAAGAAAGCTTACAAAAAATAATGCTCTAAGAGGTGCTAATATGATAAATGTCGCAATCAATGGATTCGGAAGGATCGGGAGGATGGTCTTCAAGGCAGGTCTCAACGATCCTGACATAAATTTTGTCGTGGTAAACGACCTGACTGATACAAAGACACTTGCGCATCTGCTGAAATACGATTCTGTCCATGGGATATTCCCAGGGCCTGTAGATTCTACGCCTGATTCTATCATTGTAGACGGGAAGAAAGTCACTGTCGTCTCTGAAAAGGACCCTACAAAGCTTCCTTGGAAGAAGTTCAATGTTGACGTAGTCGTGGAAAGCACAGGAAGGTTCACCAAGAAGAAAGACGCGATGCAGCACATAGACGCAGGGGCAAAGAAGATCCTCGTATCTGCGCCATGCAAATGCGATACAGGTGAAGATCCTGTGAAGACCATAGTGAACGGAGTCAATGAGGAGCTGCTAACAAAGGATGATATTATTGTCAGCAATGCTTCATGCACGACAAACTGCCTGGCTCCTATGGTAAAGATCCTGGAAGATAACTACGGTATCGAGAAGGGTTTCATGACGACGATTCATGCATATACTGCAGACCAGCGGATTGTCGACGGCCCGCACAAGGATCTGCGAAGGGCGAGATCGGCCGCTGTCTCAACTATTCCCACAACAACCGGCGCTGCAAGGGCAATCGGTGCAGTCATACCTTCTCTGAAAGGTAAGCTTGATGGGTTCGCTGCAAGGGTCCCTGTCCCTGATGGCTCCCTCACAGACCTGACAGTCATATTGAAGAAAGATGTTACAAAAGAGCAGCTTAATGACATGTTCAAGAGTGTCGCAGAGCACCACATGAAAGGGGTTCTGGAATACAGCGAGGCGCCGCTTGTCTCAGCTGACATCATCGGCAACCCACATTCCTGCATATTTGACTCCCTTATGACCAATGTGATTGACAAGCGTCTTGTCAAGGTTATCGGCTGGTATGATAACGAATGGGGATATTCCAAAAGGATGATAGACCTTCTCAAGACAATGGCCAAGCTAGGCTAAAAAAAAGGACATACAATGGACCTGCCCACCCTTCAGCAAACATACGTAGGAAAGAAAAAGGTTCTGGTCAGGACAGGTTTTGACGTCCCTATTGATGATAAAGGCAATATTCTGGACGACAGCAGGGTAAGGACATCTATCCCTACAATCAAATATCTTCTTGAGCACGGCGCAGAGCAGATAATTGTCATGACCCACATAGGCAGACCAAAAGAGAAAGAAGGCAGGCTGATGACCGACCGTCTCGCAGCACGGCTTTCTGAACTTCTAGGTGAAAACGTCACAAAGATAGAGGATTTCGGCGAGCACGGACTACCTGACCCGCAGATCGATCGCATCGTCATGCTCGAGAACCTGAGATTTGATCCGAGAGAAAAAGAAAAAGACCAGGTAAAGCGTGACGAGCTGGGCAAACAGCTCGCATATATTGCAGATGTCTATGTTAATGATTCCTTCTCGACCTGCCACAGGGACCATGCATCAATGACATCTGTCCCAAAATTCATCCCAGGCTGTGCCGGCCTTAGCGTAGAGAATGAAGTCAGCACGATAAACCAAGCATTGGAAAACCCTGAAAGACCTTTCATCTCAATCATAGGTGGAGTGAAAGCAGACAAGCTGAATGCTATAGCAAACCTCCTTAAGCGCGTTGACAAGATACTTATTGCCGGCGCCCTCGCATTCACTCTCTTGAAACAGTTCGGCAAAGAGACTGGCAAGACAAAGACTGACGAGGAAGGCCTTGATGAGTTCAAAGAGACTGTTGACAAGATAAAAGACAACCCAAATGTTATTCTGCCGAGCGACGCGATGCTTGCAGATAGGTTTGATGCAGAAGCAGAATCCAAAGTCACATCAGTAGACAGCATCGATCCTGACTGGATGGCTCTTGACATCGGCCCTGAGACCATAAAAGCGTTCAAGCAGGTCATCGCTGAAGCAAAGACAATCATCTGGAACGGCCCTATCGGTGTGTTTGAGTTCGACAAGTTCACGATAGGAACAAAAAACATCGCTCAAGCCCTGGCAGACTCTGGCGCAACAACAATCATAGGGGGCGGAGATTCTGGAGCTGCTGTCGAGAAACTCGGGCTTAAGGACAAGATGACGCTTGTATCCTCTGGAGGAGGCGCTTCACTCGCTCTTTTTGAAGGAAAAGAGCTTATCGCTTTAAAGGCCCTGAAAACAAAAACAATTTAAAACAGAGTGACATTCAATAAAAAATGATGAAGAAAAGTAAAAAAGGAGCGCGAAAAAAGAAGTATGATGTGATCTGTGTAGGCTCTGTCACCATCGACTGCTTTGTCGATCTTCCTGTTGACTTCAATAACATAAAGCACGGCTCTAAGCTGATCATCAATGACATAAACCTGCTTACAGGAGGCGGAGCGTCAAATGTAGCAGTAGGCCTGAGAAGACTGGGGCTCAAGACTGGATATATAGGAGAGGTGGGTGATGACCATTCTGCTTATATTATTCGGCGCGACCTTGAGAAAGAGGGTGTTGATTTCCTTGTCAAGCAGCACAGCAGGCACCAGACCGCTTATTCAGTCATCCTGGAATCAAAAGGAAAAGACAGGGCAATCCTGGTCTATAAAGGAGCTAGCAGCTATCTGCATCCTGAAGAGGTACGCGGCATCCCGATGAGCACAGGTTGGTTCTATTTCTCCTCGATGATGGGGCCTTCGCTGAAGACAATGAACAGGATTGCGAATATCGCAAGGAAAAAGAAAATCAAGGTTTTCTTCAACCCAAGTTCATACATGATAAAGAAATGCAGGAAAGAGATGAAGAACATTCTTTCTGTGACGACAATAATCTCCATAAATAAGGAAGAGGCGCAGGCCCTGGTTGGCAGCAGGTCAACAAATCCAAAGACTCTTTTGAAAGGCATGAAAGACCTTGGTCCTGAATTCTGCATAATGACTGATGGAAAGAAAGGTGCTTATGCATATGATGGCAAGACAGTCATTCATAAGAAAGGTAATAGCAAAGCTGTCGAGACTACAGGCGCAGGCGATGCATTCAATGCAGGCTTTCTTGGAGGCTATCTGATCAAGAAGAACCTTCCTGCTGACCGAAGATTGAAGTTTGCCATGCGGATAGGGACAGAAAATGCACAAGCTGTCATAAAACAGGTAGGAGCCAAGACAGGATTGCTTCACAGGAAAAAAATCATGAGGTAACAATCAAATGCTTGTGACAAACAAACAGATCCAGAAAAATGCAGAAAAAAGGCACTATGCAGTCGGTGCATTCAACATATACGACATGGAATCTATCCAGTCTGTAGTGAAAGCTGCTGAGCTTGAGAAATCCCCTGCAATCATCGCCACGACAGAGGGCGCAATAGAGTATGCAGGCCATGAGTTCCTCGCAGAACTAATTGATCTCGCAACAAAAAAGTCAAAGATCCCCTTTACTATGCATCTTGATCACGGAAAAGACATGAAAATCATAAAGGATTGCATCAGGCTTGGCTACAGTTCTGTTATGATCGATGCATCGCATCTGCAGTTCAAGGATAACATCAGGACAACAAAAAAGGTCGTCGAGCTTGCCCACAGGAAAGGGGTCAGCGTCGAGGCTGAACTCGGAACTATTGGCGGTGTTGAGGACTCTGTCTCTACAAAGCAAATACTCCTGACCCACCCAATGGATGCGAAAGAGTTCGTGGAAAAGTCTGGCTGCGACACGCTTGCTGTCGCGATAGGAACGAGCCATGGAGCTTATAAGTTCACAAAGAAATCAAAGCTTGACATAAAGCGCCTAAATGAGATACACAAGAAAGTCAAGATACCGCTGGTACTGCACGGCGCATCAGGCATCCCACAACAGATTGTCCGGAAGGCTGTCCGCTTTGGTGCAGTGTTGGGAAAAGCAAAAGGAGTATCTGATGATGACATAAAAGCTGCTGTCGCTAACGGGATAAGCAAGGTGAACATCGATTCAGACCTCAGGCTCACATTCGACGCAACAATCAGAGAAGTCCTCAAGACAAAACCGACTGTGTTCGACCCGAGGAAGATACTTGGTCCTGCACGTGATGCTATGACTGAGATGATAAGATACAAGATGAAGCTGTTCGGCTCATCTGGGAAAGCAAGATAAGAGAAAAATGGGAACAATAATAGTCAATTTCAAGACATATAAACAGGCAACTGGCGAGCGTGCTGTGAATCTCGCTAAGGTCTGCGAAAAGGTGGCAAAAGAGAAGAAAGTAGGCATTATCGTCGCTGTGCAGAATGTTGACCTGTTCCATGTATCCGCTGAAGTCTCTATCCCTGTCTATGCAGAACATCTAGATCCTGTCAAGTATGGCGCGCACACAGGAAAGGATCTTCCTGAAGCATTGGTCGAGAACGGTGCGACAGGCGTAATCATAAACCATTCTGAAGACAAGGAAGAGCTCGCTGACATAGAAGAGGCCATCAAGCGTGCAAATAACGTGGGACTCCAGACAATTGTCTGCGCACCTACTGCAAACTCAAGCGAAGCGATTGCAGCACTCAGTCCTGACATGGTGGCTGTAGAGCCTCCAGAGCTTATAGGAGGCGATGTCTCTGTCTCAAAAGCAAAGCCAGAGCTGATATCCGACACAGTAAAGCTTGTCCACAATGTCGACGAGAAGATTCCTGTGCTCTGCGGTGCAGGCATAAAAGACCATGAAGATGTAAAGATCGCGATGAAGCTCGGCTGCAAAGGAATACTAATCGCTTCAGGAGTCACAAAGGCAGACGATCCTGAAAAGGCCCTGCTTGACCTGATAAAAGTTATGGAATAAAAAATGCTCAACCTAGACATATCAAGACTGAAGATAAAGAACTTCTCTGCACTGAAGAAGAAGCTTGCCAGCATAAAGAAAAAAGGAACACCAGCATTTGAGCAGCATAAAGAGGATATAGAAGCCCTCAAGCAGGCTCTCAAAAAATACAGGAAATACAAGAACCTCATCCTCATCGGCAATGGAGGATCGAACACATCTTTCAAGGCATTCCACAACGCGCTTGTACATCCGGATTCCAAAAAGAAAGCATTTATCCTTACAACTATGGAGCCTGACCTCATTGAAGACATCAAATCAGTCTTCCCGAGGAGAAAGACGTTGGTCATGCCTGTCAGCAAGTCAGGCAACACTGTTGGAATCCTTGAGGTGATGTTCGCTTTTGAAGGGTACAGGATGCTTCCTGTAACAACTCCTGATTCAGGAGCCCTTTCGACTATTGCAAAGAAGCAGAGCCTTGATATCATCCCGCACGCTCCTGTCGGCGGAAGGTTCTCTGGCCTTACAGCATCTGCTCTTGCTCCTGCACTGTTCTTAGATATTGACGCTGAATCTATAGACAATGGAGCGAGGACAATGTACAAGTACTGCAATCCTGCTGTTCCGCTGGAGAAGAATCCTGCTCTGCAGCTTGCAGCATCTCTTTATCTCCTTGAGAAGAAAGGATTTATAGAGATATTCTGCCCGATCTACTCTTCCAAGCTTGCTGGTGCCCAGAACCTCATTGTCCAGCTGATCCATGAGACTGTCGGCAAGAAAGGAAAGGGCCAGACAATATTCTGCGCAGATGCACCTGAATCCCAACATCACACCAACCAGCGGTTCTTCGGCGGAAGGAAGAATGTCCTAGGGGTGTTCGTGACTGTTGGAAAGCAAGAAGACATAGAATCCAAGGTCAGTGTGCCTGATTCTGTGAAGTCGCTCAAGATAAGAGATGGTTCTCTCAGCGACATAGATGGCGTGCCTTATGCAAAAGCCCTTGAGTTCGAGTTCAGAGGCACATGGGAAGACGCAATAAAGCATAAGATACCTTGCGCCCACATAAACATCGACAAGGTCTCTCCGTTCAGCATGGGAGAGTTCATGGCATTCTGGCATTACGTCGCGGTCTATTCTGCATGGCTGCGTGATCTCGATGCATTTGACCAGCCACAGGTAGAGACATCAAAAGAAATAAGTTTTAGGCTGAGGAAGGAGTATAAATCATAAGAATAATGATCTATCTTCTTGATCTATTTCTTTTTCTCCCACTTAACCCTTAAGAAATGCACTGAACAGGAGAAGCATGGATCATAAGCCCTGATGAGCTTCTCGATCTCAAGCACGATCTTCTTCTCGCCGAGCTTGAGCAATGAAGGAAGATAAGCGCGTATGTCTTCCTGCATGTTAAGGAGGTTCTGGCATGTCGGCGTTATGATGTTTGCCCGTATAATATCGCCTTTGTCATTTATCTCATAGTCGTGTATGAGTATCCCTCGAGGTGCTTCCACCACGCCAATGCCTCTTGATTTCTTGAACTTCATCTCAACAGGCTTGTCTTTGTGTATCTTGATCTTCCTGCATATCTC
>JAHWIS010000116.1 GCA_019322385.1 Candidatus Woesearchaeota archaeon | reverse complement strand
GAGCCTTTCACTGCATTCAGCAGGCTGACCATTGCCATTGGTATGCCTGCAGCCTGGCAGAAGTCGAACATCTTGTCGCAGATGTCTGGAGGGTCATTGTCGTTGCCTATGATGAAGCCTGCGCTGACCTCCATGCCATAGCTCTGTATCTTCCTTACAGAGTCAAGCAGGTTCACCTTTACATTATGCATCTTACCCATCGAGCGCAGCACTTCCTTGTCCGGGCTCTCCAGGCCCATGAATACCATGGTGAATCCTGCATCCCTCATGAGGCTCATGAGCTCTTCATCGTTTGCGAGTGTTATATCTGCTTCTGTATATACATCCAGCAGATACCCTCTCTCCTGCTGGAATTCTTTCATTTTCTGCAGGACATTTTTCACCTTGTTCTTGTTGCCTACAAAATTATCGTCAACAATGAATACAGATCCAGTGTACCCTGCATCAAGTATTGTTTCGAGTTCTGAGACAAGCTTTTCTGCGCTCTTCAGGCGCGGGGCATGGCCGAACAGGGTCGACTCATTGCAGAAATCGCAGGAATAAGGGCAGCCTCTTGACATCTGGATTGCCATTGAAGCATAAGCGTCCATGTCGAGCAGGTCGAATCTGGGGATCGGAGACTCGTCCATGTGCGGCCGGACCTTTGCTATCTGGATGTCTTGGCTGTCATTGCTGAAGAATCTCATCAGGCTGTCGAGCATCTGCTGGTCTATCTTCTTCTCTTCCCTGTTGCTGCGTATGCTATTTCGTGAATAGACCCTTTTTGCCTCGCCTTTCTCAAGATCCCTCAAGAATGATTCCAGCACCCCTGACTCTGCCTCTCCCAGCACAAAATGGTCGACATGGCCTTTGATCATGTCAAAGTACTGCGTCGGATAAGGACCTCCAGCCACTATAGGGACATTAGTATCATTTGCTCTTTTTATCACGTTTTCAAGCGAATCCTTCTGCACTACCATCGAAGAAGTGAATACAGCATCTGCCCAGTTAAGCTCCCAGTCCATGAGATGATTGACATTCATGTCCACCAGCCTGAGATTGTAATCTTCAGGCAGCATAGCAGCCACTGTTATGAGCCCTAAAGGAGGAGTGCTTGATCTCTTGTCTACAAAGTGCAGGATCCTGTCAAAGCTCCAATAGGTATCTTGAGGTATTTTAGGGTATACAAGCAGTATGTTTTTTTTGCGTTCCATTGTCGCCCAGGTATTGGCTTTATAGCATTGGATTTTAAAATTTTTCGGTTATTGTCTAGTATAGCATAGCTTTGAATCAAATCAAAGCCTATACTACTATTTATATAATATAGTGTCTTTATATTGGTATCAATTACCAAGCGAGGGAAAACAATGAAGAAATACATATCATTCGCAATCATGCTGCTGTTCGTCTTTGCCATGGGCTGTGCAACAGAACAGCCTATCGGTGGAGATACAGATGAGCATGGTTTGAAGATCGAGAATTTCGAGCAGTGCGCAGCTGCAGGCTATCCTGTCATGGAGAGCTACCCAAGGAAGTGCGCTGTTCCAGATGGCGAGACATTTGTGGAAGAAATTGATGAGCCAGTAGTGCCAGAAGAGAATTAACGCAACTCAAGCACACAGGACACATACTCTTCACCTGTTCCGCCCCAGTCAGGGTGCCTTCGCAATTCTTTTGCACCCATTGATTTTATCAGGTGTAGAGATCCATTTGGCCTGAATGTCCCTACTATTCTTTCGTATCCCTGATATTTTGCGCACCTGATAAATTCTTCAAGGAGCATCCTGCCATAGCCTTGTCTTCGTATCTTTGGTTCTATGGCTATGGTCGCCAGAAGCAGGGTCTTTTCTGTCTTGACAAGGCCTTCAAGATTCTCTCCTTTCAGGTCTTCTTCAGTAGGAGGATGCCCTATGACATTCCCAAGATAATAATCTCCTGAGACCAGCGCTCTTGCTATACAGCCTGGTGTGGACAGTAGATCTATGAAATTATTATCATAGAATTGAAGCTTCTCTGGGAATGACTCCTCTTCAATGCCTATCACAGCATCTTCAAACTCATCCCAATTATCTTCTGTTAAGTCCTCGAATCCGACAGGAGGGTCTTGTGTCATTTTGTAAATAAAAAAAATTTCAAGCCCTGCAATTCACTTGATCCCGTACACGCTTTCTCTCCAGTATCCACCACACATGGAATCAGGGTCGCCTGCACATGGGTCATCACAATCAGCATCATCAGCCATGCCATATTTTCCATATGTGTTTCCGCAGTAGCATTCATCTGCGTGCTCTGTGGCAGCATATCTGAATCCTTTTTCTTTGCATGTCATGACGCACAATTCATTGGTCATCTCTTCGCTCTTGAAATCGTAGCCGTCCAGGTCTCTGTCTCCGTCGTCCTCGTAGCATCCTTTAAAGGAACCTATTGCATCAAGATCTACAGCAGGGCTTGCCTTGCAGCCGCTCAGCACAAGAAGAGCCATTACTGCGATCAATCCTAAGATTATTGAAGTATTTTTCACTAGTATCACCCCGTTTCTAGAAGATGAGGATTATTTATAAATGTTGTTCAAATATTTAATTAAGAGACTGGTAAAAAAAGCATTTGGTAAAATCTAAAAAAGATTACGCCAGCTGCTCTTCCCCTTTCTTCTTTTCCTCATATTTCTGCGCGTGTTCATCTGAGCAGAAGAAGTACTGCTTGCCGTCTATCTTGGTCTCGACTGTGTGCGCTGCATCAAGCAGTGCTGCTCCGCAGTATGCGCATTTCCCTTGCTCACCGTCATCTTCTGCGCCTTCCATGAATCCTGCCTCTTCAGGGCTGATCTCGTCATCCTCTACGAGCTTTTCCCTTCCTGCTTCATCATACACAGTCTCTTCCTTCTCTCCTGATTCCATCTCAGCTCTTTCTTCATCCTTTTCCATCATTATCACCTTCTGTTTCCTTTTCCTTTGCAACAAGCCTTTCCCTTACCTTGTTGCTGTATTTATGGGCCTCATGCAATGGCTCTGGAAGCTTGTGTTTCTCTACAAGGCATTTCTTTGTGATCTCTGCTGCTGTCTTCAATGACACCCTGTGGCCTGGGCTCACATAGATAGGCTTTGCATGCTCTTTTGTCTTCATGGCGATTGCACGCGCTTCGTCCTCGACCATTATCTTACCGTCCTTT
>JAHWIS010000115.1 GCA_019322385.1 Candidatus Woesearchaeota archaeon | reverse complement strand
CGCCATACTTATCTATCAGTTCATAAGGAGAGATTACATTCCCAAGAGACTTTGACATCTTCCTTCCTTCGATGTCTGTGAGCATGCCATGGACATACACTGACTTGAACGGATGCCTGTCAAGCGCAAGAAGGCTGGACACGACAAGCAGGTTGAACCATCCCCTTACCTGTTCCTTTGCCTCGAGTATAAAGTCTGATGGAAATAGTTCATTGAAAAGTTTCTTGTTCTGCGGATAATCCAGGATGTTCCAGCATAATGTGCCTGCATCTATCCATACATCAAGCACATCTGGCAGCCGTTTCATCTTTCCGCCGCAGTCGCAGCTTATCTCTACCTCGTCGATCCATGGTTTGTGCAGGTTTTCTGGGCAATGGCCTGCCTTCTCCTTAAGCTCTAGTGCTGAGCCTATTACTTCATACTTGCTGCACCCTTCGCATCTCCATATCGGCACTGGTGTGCCCCAGTATCTCTGTTTTGTTATCGAATTATCACGAAGATTCTCAAGCCATGACCTGAACGCCCTCTTTACAGTCTCTGGAACCCAATAGACCTTCTCGTTCTCGTCTATCATCCGTTCTTTCAGGTCCTCGACCTTGAAGAACCATTGCTTTGTTGTCCTGAATATGACAGGGTTGCGGCATCTTTCACAGTGCGCATAGTCGTGCTCCACTTCTGTAGTCGCGATGAGCGCGCCTTCCTTTTCAAGTGACTCGACAAACTTTTCATCATCCTTTTTTGCAGTCAATCCTGAGAATTCTGCCATGCCTTCTGGGAATATGCCATCTTCCTTCAGGTTGTTGAATGCAGGTATGTTGTTCTTGTGACCGACTTCAAAGTCTTCTGGTCCGCATCCTGGAGCGCAGTGCACAAGTCCTGTTCCTGCAGACAGGTTGACATACTCTTCTGACAATATGACTGTATGCGTCTTAGGATGCTTTGCCTTTATCTCCTTGTAATGGTCCCATTTATTGTTCCATGGATGCTCATACTCCAGTCCTTCTAGCTGTTTTCCAGGGAACTCGTCAATAATCTCCAGCTTGTGCTCTGTGAAGTTCTGTATCACCGGCGCTGCAAGGCCTTTTGCAAGCACCCACACCTCATCACCAACCTTTGCCTTGACATACTCGAGCTCAGGGTGCACCATTATCGCCAGGTTATATGTGATTGTCCATGGTGTTGTGGTCCATATAATCAGGTATTCATTCTCTTTCCCTTTGACAGGGAACTTCACGAATATCGATGGCTCTTTGACTTCCTTGTATTCGCATTCGTGCTTTGCCATTGCTGTCTGGCATGTTGCGCACCAGCTCATCGTACGGAGGCCTTCATAGAGCCTGCCTTTCTCATGGGCTTTCTTTACAAGGAACCATTCCCCTTCCATGTATGAGTTGTTGATTGGATAGCATGCATTCTCATAGTCCATCCACACACCAAGTCTCCACAAATCCTGGTCCATCATCTTTGCTTTCTCGATGCTCCACTTGATGCATTCCTTGATGAAGTTCTCAACCCCGAACTTCTCGATGTCCTCTTTCTGTTTCAGGTTGTGGAGCTCCATCACCTTCCTTGCAGTCGGCAGACCATGCATATCATAAGCAGCGCGGTCAAACACATCAAGCCCTTTCATCCTCTTGTAACGAAGAACAAGATCCTTCAATGAATTGTTCCAGGCATGCGCTATGTGTATCTTGCCTGATGTATACGGCGGCCCCTGGATAAAGAAGAACTTCTCTTTCCCTTCACCTTTCTTCTTCTGCTTGGGATATATCTCTTTCTTCTCCCAGAATTTTATGACTCCTTCCTCTACTTCCTTGAATTTGTAAGGTCCTATTGGATTGCTCATATCATACACCTCTCGGATGTGTATCGATCATTGTCAGAACACATGTAAGTGTGTCTATGCTGAAATAACAGGTCCTTTAAAAAGCTTATGCTCAGCATATTATATATCACATAGTGCCACTGCTGCCTAGCGAGCTGACAGCATCAGAAGCGGTTAATATGCAGTTGGGCGTACAGGAGCGGTAAATTATACAGAGCGAGCGCAGCAGTGGCACGGGAAAGAAGCTTAAGCGCCAATGCCGCCTAGCGAGCGCGGCAGCAGCTTGGATGCCTGAAACCTCAAATTCAGCCTTTTCAAGCCTTTAAATCACCAAAATCTTTAAATACGCTGCTTGGCTTATTTTTTCAGGGTGGTCATGTGGGAGTTGAGAGCAAGGTTAGCAAGGTTATAGAGGTTTCTAAGCTGCGGAACTGGGATTTCTGTCCTCAGGCATTCTGCCTAGACCTTAAAATCAAGGCCAACAACATCCCTATGACATATTATCTTGCAAGAAGGATCAAGCTAAGGGATTACTTTGCTGCATTGTTCAGGGAACAAAAACGATTAGGACCAGAGCTCATACACATAGAAGACATGTCTCCTGAAGAGCTTGTTGAGCATCTTGCCTTCCGCTCTGCTGAGAGCTATGCCAGTGCAATGTCTGGTAGATGGCAGTTCCTTAGGAACAATGATTACACTGTGCAGGGCAGGCAGGTTGTCTGGCGCTCAGAAAAGGAGAAATGGAACAGCCATGAGGATATCTATAATGCATGCTATAATTATTTTGACAAGATCGCGACGCACGGCGCTCCGATAACTGCCTATAATGACGCTGCTGTCTCATTCTTTTTCAGGGGAGAGAAATACAATTTGAACATCGATGAGTTCAGGAGAAGGTTGATCGTCTCACCCAATGATCCAAGAAAGAACTTCACAAAAAAAGAGATAAATTTTGGCTGGCAAACAACAGCGCAAGTGCTTGCGTTCTGCCAGCTTGCGCATGACTATGAATCATTCAGGCTGAAATTAGAGATCGATGAGAAGCTCGCAAAATCATGGACAGATGACAACCCTGTGTCAGAGGATGTGAAGGTTCTGCATTACAGCCTTGCTGACGCCACATTCATCGAGACGACAAGAAAGCCTGTACAGGTAGAGGAGTTCATGGAGTTCATACGTTTCTCTCGCGAGTCTGCACTCAATGCAATACAGAAAAAAGAATTCCCTCCAAATCACAAAAACTGTTACATCTGCAAGTACAATGTCGTCGGTCCTGACAACAAGCCAGTGTGCAAAGAGCGCAACCCGAAGACACGACCTATGCGACCTTCAAAGGACGACTAGGTTGCTTTTAGGATTATCTTCTTGCCGATAGTAGGTATCTCATAAGGCACGCCGCATTCATCTACCATCATCTTTGGATCAAGCGTGTGTATCGGCAGGAGCGTGCATCTGGACTTGCCTACGACTGTCCGCACAAACATTATCTTCTCTTCAAGGCTCATGTGTCCTGTGATGTGTGCGTGCGCTATCGGGAAATCATCCTGCCCGAGCATGTCTATCTGCTCTGGCTGGTAAAGGTTGAATTTCTTTAGCCAGTGCAGCATCACTTTCTGGTCGAGCTCCATGTGCTCTGTGTAAGGCTCTGGATGCGACCTTATATAGACGCTGTTTGATGGAGGCTCTATGTCTATCACTGTGTCCATGGACGACAATGTGAGTGTGACAAGGTACTTGCCTGGATCGCTTGTTATGTCTCCGACAGTGACTATCTGCTTCTCATATTTTTTCTCTGTAAAGAACTTCTTCTCTTTCTTGTAATAGTCGCTGTCCCTCTCCCTTCCTGTGTTCTTCCTTGGCTTGAGTATGCTGAAGTATTTGCGGCTAAGTTTCGGGTATCCCAGCTCTCCATTCATCAGCTCAAGGAGCCTTGCCTGCGCTGTTGTTATGACTAGCTGCCTTCCAGTCCTTTTCGCGACCTCGTAGAGTGACTCGAGCCTGTCAAGGTCTCTCGGCGGATAGCTCACCACTGCAAGCCCGTCGAATCTCTTCATGTATTCTGTTGTTTTGTTGACAAGGTCTTTCTCATTACCCACCTGGCGTTTGTGGATGAGTGATCCTTCGCAGAGCAGGTATGCTGGGTTGCATGCCCTTGCAGCGTTCATGAAATTGATAGTGTTCTCGCTTCTCCTTCCTCTCATCCTCAGGTCTCCTGTAAAGACTAAAGGCCCTATAGATGTGTAGACTATGAAGCCGCACGCACCTGGCAGTGAATGGTCAACATAATAAGGCTCTATCTTGACATGCTTGACATTGAACGGCTCTGGCGGCTTGAAGCATTTGATGTTCCTCGCAACCCTGACTCCTTCACCCCTGTGAATCTTCATTCCTTCTTCTCGTATCTTCGGGAATTCTTCACCTAAGAGAAACATGTCTATGAAATCTGAGAACGGCAGGTTGCCCCACTCCTGCATCGAGTATGCAACTATCTTTGAGTATCTGTCCATCCACACCTCCATGTCATGCCGCAGGAAATGAAGCCCTGCGAGGTGATCTATGTGTGCATGGCTGAAAACAAATGCATCTATTGTCTTTTCTTCCGGCCCTCTTCCCATCTGCCTGAGCATGTCCTGCCGATAGATTCCTGGTATGTCAGGATATATCCCTAAGCTTAACATAGTCTCCAATGCCCTGAACTTTTTCGGACCGAAAGGAAAAGAATAATATTGTGACATTCGGTCAAAGTTCATGCCAAAGTCCAGCATTATCCAGACGCCGTTGTCATGAAGTAAGAACTGGTTTCCGCCCAGCTCTGGCTCTATCTCATCGCCATTGATATTGCCGCCTACACCTCCGAACGGCACTATGAATACCCCTTCCTGCTTCTCAGTGAAGAGTTCTTTGATTATCTCATCTAGGTTTACCATGATCCCCCTGCCTCAAGAATTCACGAGGCGACACCTCTCTCCTTTTAAAAATAGGTATTTCTTATTTTATAAATCTTGCGTTAAGTATTAATACCCCTTTTACTATATATATCGGAGGTGAAGAGAGGTGCTATAGCTTTTCTTCTGCCATTTGTGCTGTCCGCAACTGGGCGAAACATAACCGGGTGATAAAGGATAAGCCGTAGCCATGCGCTCCGTATATTTGAAGACAAGCCAAAAGTGGTGGATCGTAAAGGTCTTAGGATTAATGTGTACTGCCATGACGTGCATCGTTCTGAAAGGCTGGTTGAAGATCTTGAGAATATTGTCAGTGCTATTGATAAGCTGATCGGAGGCCCTTTGCGAAGGGAGATTATGAGATCAGTCACGCTTGAGGACCTGGTGTCTATGAAGAGGAAGAAGGCTGAGCGCGACATCCCTATCATGGTTGAGCGTAGGCCAGTTTATTCATGGGAAGAAGATGATGACAATCCAGATATCGCTGAGTTGGATGATGGAACGCAGACAGTGACAGTGAGGCTGGAAAAAGCAGCCAGTCATATTCCTTTCTATGATATGATGCATGAGATAGGGCATGGGATATATGGAGCATTGTCTATGGACAGTTTCATAAGATTTGTCGAGTTGTATGATAGGATGAAGCATAAGTTCATGCGCAGGGTCGCTTCTGGCTGGCATCCCTTGACAGCTGCAACCAGGATATGTTCACAGCAGTTCTTCCTCAAGGAGATCGATCCAAAAGAGGATGGATTCATCTCCTGGCAAGGATATGTCCATCAAGATTATGAAGTGGATAGTGTCGGCAAAAGGAATTATTTTCACCGGAACAAAAATGTTCCCAGGGTGAAGGGTTTCAGGGTTATGCTTGATCCTGAAGAAGGATTTGCAGAGCTATTTGCTCGGTTCTATGAGTTGAGGCGGAGGCCAAAGCCTTACAAGATAGTCCCAAGAAGACAGGTCGCTAAGAGAAAAAGGATGCATCCGGATCTTTATGATTTTGGCAAGAGGCATATGCGCAGGATGATAAGCACTGCAAGGCCTGTCAACAGGAGAAGTAGGAAATTGCCTGTCAGCGAGTATTAACGTCTCTTGTACAGCTTTGCGCTGTAGTTCTTTTTTCCTCTTTTCCTTCTTCGTACTCTGCTTCTCTTCTTTCCATTCTTTGAGTAGCAGCTTTTGTTCCTGTATTCTCTTTTCAGAATGTTCTTTGGTATGTATGCCTTTTCTCCAGGCTGTAATGGATGAGCATTATCGATAGGTGTCTTCCCGTATCGTCTTATTCTTTTATAGTTCAGCCCTCTTCCTGTGTATTTGTCTGCCAGGCTCCACGGGCTTTCATTTTTCTTGACCTTTGTCTCAAGATCTTCCTGTTTCTGCGCAACTGTTTCTTTTGGTTTTCTTGCAGGAGCTTCTTCCTTCACTTGGATTGTGTCGTCGATTGACTCTGGCTCTGCCTTGTATGATTTTTCCTCTGGTTTGTCCACAGGGACGAGAGCAGGTTCAGCCTCGACCTTCAGTTCTGGTTTAGCTGCAGGTTTTGGTTGTGGTTTTGCGATTATGAGTGG
>JAHWIS010000114.1 GCA_019322385.1 Candidatus Woesearchaeota archaeon | reverse complement strand
AGGCGAGGAGATACATGCAGTGCTTCTTCTCAAGGAAAAAACAAGTGCTAAAGCGATAGTGTCAAAGGCGAATCAACAGCTCGACGATTCCCAGAACATACAGCATTATTCAATATGGCATTATGAGAATTTCCCGCGCACAACAACAATGAAGGTGAAAAAGTTTGTAGTCAAGCAGGCAATCCAGAAAAAGGCAAAACCTGTAGGTATAGTCAAGACAGAGAACAAGGTTCATGCTGTTGTTTCCAGATTGGCAAAGAAGAAAGTGGCTGGCAATGCTACATTGCAGTCTCTGGGGCTTTCCTCTGTCGATAGGATAGAGCTTGCCTCTCTCCTGGAGCAGGAGTTCAGCATTGAGATAGATGAGGAGAAGCTGCTTCCATCGACAAAAGTAAAGGATGTTGAAAAGATAGTGAAGCAGAAGAAGGCAGTGGAAAGCAGGGACATCTTCAGGAGATATGCATTGCATCCTTTTGTGCGTCTTATCAGGTTCATCCTGAAGTCATTCATCCTGCATCCTTTTGTCAGGCTGTTCAGCTGGCCCTCAGTCAAAGGCAAGGAGAATCTCAAAGGCCTGAAAGGGCCAGTGATATTTGCTTCAAACCATCAGAGCCATTTTGACACCCCTGTCATCTTCATGAAGCTGCCTCTCAGGTTCTCTTTGAAGATCGCTGTTGCTGCATGGCAGGAATTCTTCTTCACCCATGACTTGAAGTTCAAGGGATTCACATTCTGGCTGAGGTATGTATTGAGCACAGTTACGTTCAACCTTTATCCTCTTCCGCAGTCCAGGATGGCAAGGAAGAGCATGGAATACACAGGCTATCTGCTTGACAAGGGATGGAGCATCCTGATATTTCCTGAAGGCACAAGATCAACTACAGGAAAGGTCAGCAGGTTCATGCAGGGAATCGGCATGCTTGCTGTTGAGATGCAGGTGCCGGTCGTTCCAGTAAGGATCGATGGCATGCTGAATATCTTGCCAAGATGGAGATACATCCCATGGTTCGGCAGGGCGAGACTGAAGATCGGCAAGCCCCTTATGCTGAAGCGCGAATCTTATCTTAAGGCAACAGAGATTATTGAGAAGGCTGTAAAAGAGCTATAGCTAAAATATCTCAACTTTTTCTAAACCTAACAGCCATTAATCAAAACATCTTGTCATCCACTGGACATTCTAATCATCACACCACAACCCCTCAAATACCAGAATCCAGCAATTCCAGCACATCACACCCCACTGGACACACCGCGATGAGCTATTTAAACCGCTCTGCTATACTATACATTAACTACCGCTGATGAGGCGGGTAAAACAGGTGAGATAAATGCCTTCACTCAAAGTAAGCAAGGACACCCCTATCTCAGAGATAACCCTGCGGAGGTATGAGAAGCCGTATGAGATGGAAAAGCGTGAGCTTGTGCGTAAGCTCTGCCTTTCCTCTGGCCTTCTCCAGCCTGGTGACAGCAGGGATATAATCGTCGATATACTTTTTGTCATGCTCCAGGCAAAGTCTGGAAACAACCTGCTGAGCTCTGAGCAGGTCCGCGACCTGGTGATTGAGCTGAGGAAACAGAACACCCTTCCTTTGGTCGGAGTTGCATCATCAAACATACGCCGCCAGATAAAACGCTTGCGCGACCTGTTCCTTGTTGAGAAAGTGCGCAACAACTATCGCATAACAGAGTTTGACAATGTCGCGGTGATATTCAATGAAAAGATAGAGCAGTATCTCTTGTCATCGATGCTCGACAGGATAAGGGATTATTGTAAGAAAGTCGATGAGGAGTTTTCATAGGTTTAAATAATTTATAAACAAACCACAACAACATTTATATATCACGGTTTTTTTTCGATAAACATGGGAGAAGCAAGACATAACATTCTCACGAAATTCTCGCAGCAGCAGAGGATGAACCGATCTTTCCAGGGAAAGCAGATGCTGGATGCTGTGAACCTTATCCATTTCTCTGAACCGCTTGTCCAAGATTCTTGGCTCCTGCTTAAGAGATGATTTGTTCTCTATTTGGGACGACATGACCAGATAGAAATACATTTTTGGTAAGATAAATGTTTATAAGAATAGGCTTGGCTTATATTAGAAAAACAAAACAGGGGCGATAGAATGACAGGACTTTTCGGCATAGTATCCAAGGACGACTGTTCCAGGACTTTATTCTTCGGCACTGATTATCATTCCCATCTAGGCACCCAGTATGGCGGCATGAGTACGATGAATGATGACGGCTTCATCGACAATGCAATACATAACATCACAACAGGCCAGTTCAAGTCTAAGTTCCACAATGAGTACAAGGGTATGGAAGGCAGGATGGGTATCGGCGCAATCAGCGACAGGGATGCCCAGCCTTTGAGGCTTTTCGGCCAGTTCGGTGCTTTTGCCTTGGTGACCTGCGGCAGAGCCGGGAACATGGATGCCCTGGCTAAAATGATTGTCAAGGAAGGCGGGACTTTCTCTGCAATGATGGACGGGAATGAGATCAACATGACAGAGCTTGTTGCAAATATCCTCAATCGCGGCGGTGATCCTCTGAAAGGGATAGAGAATGTTTTTGACAAGATAGATGGTTCCTGCTCTTTGCTGATGATGACAAAGGACGGCATCTATGCTGCGCGTGACAGTATGGGAAGGACAACCCTTGCTCTTGGCAGGAACATCGACGGTGAGTGTGCTGTCGCTTCTGAGACCTGCGCTTTCCCTAACCTAGGTTTCAAGACCTACAGATTCCTCAAGCCTGGCGAGGTGGTGCTTATGAATGAAAGCGGCGTAAGGACCATGAGGAAAGGCAGCGACGAGAAAATGCAGATATGCTCTTTCTACTGGATATACACAGGCTATCCAGCTTCTTATTATGATGGTATAAATGCAGAGGCTGTCAGGTATAACTGCGGCGCTATCATGGCTGAGATGGATGCTGACCTCAAGGTCGATGTTGTCATGGGCATGCCTGATTCAGGGATTGCGCATGGCATCGGTTATGCTAAGAAAAGGCAGGAGATGGGTTGGCAGAAACTGCCTGGATTCTTCAATGAGCAGCTTACAAAATTTGTCGAGAGGAACATGTCTGCATTGCAGGGAGCTGGTGAGAATGTCAGTGAAGTCTTGGCAAGGCTGTTGGCTGAGCAGAATCCTGCGCTGGATGATGCGCTGAAAGGATTGGCATCACCTGCTTTTGAGAGGGGCATACTGAAGTACACTGACGGTTACTCAAGGAGTTACACGCCTCCTGACCAGAGGAAGAGGGATGAGGTGGCTCATTACAAGCAGATAGCTATCGGCGCGATACTTTCCAATGGCTGGAATGAGCTGGAAAGGAATCATGCTGAAGGAAGGGTGATAGTGATCAGCGAGGATTCTATTGTCCGCAACACCCAACTGCGCAAGAGCATCCAGAAACTCTGGGACTGGGGTGCCAAGGAGATACATGTGCGGCCTGGTTGTCCTCCTTTGACAAGCCCTTGCGAGTACCTCAATGCTACAAAGAAACATGATGAGCTGGTAGCCAGGAGGGCGATCATGGACATGGAAGGTATGGATGTTGAGGATATAAGCGCCTATGTAGACCATACAACCCCTGATTATGAAGAGATGATCAGATGGATCGAGAAGGACCTGAATGTCAATTCAGTCAAGTATCCTACTATTGACCAGATGGCAGCAGCTATAGGCCTTCCTCGTGAAAAGCTGTGTGTCGACTGCTGGCTCTGATTTTTTTCACCGTTACCTTTAAATATAAAGGCCCTATTTTCTGCAGTATGATATATGAGCCTGCAGAGGATTCATTCCTCATCCAGAAAGAGGTGAAGCGGCTTGCTAAAGGCCATGTGCTTGATATGGGCACTGGTTCTGGCATACTTGCAGAGACTGCGCTGCAGTCCAAGAAAGTCAGGTCTGTTCTTGGTGTTGATGTGAAAAAATCTGCTGTTGAGCACTGCAGGAAGGCCATCAAGGGCAAGAAAATAAAGTTCATGGTCTCTGATCTCTTCTCCCGCGTTCCTAAGAAAAGGTTTGATACTATAATCTTCAACCCGCCTTACCTTCCTGAGCAGAAGGGTGAGAACTGGGAGCTGAGCTCTAATGTCGCTGGAGGAAAGCACGGCTATGAGATCATCGAGCGTTTCCTCTCTGATGTGAATGATTATCTTGCGCAGGATGGCATTATCATTCTTTTGTTCTCTACAATAACAGGGAAGCCAAAGGTTGACAGCCTGATCGAGCAGTACATGATGGATTATGATAGTCTCAACAAGCTGCATCTTGCTTTTGAGCAGCTGCATGTCTATAAGGTAAAAAAGACAGGCTTCCGGAAGATGCTTGAGAAGCGAGGAGTCACGAAGATAGCTCCTCTTACAAACGGCCATCGCGGTCTTATCTATACTGGTCGGTGGAAGAACAAGAAGATCACTGTCAAGGTGCAGCGTCAGGACATCGGCGCGAAAGGCACTGTCGACAATGAGATAAAACAGCTGAAGAAGCTCAACAGGCACAACATCGGTCCGAAGCTGCTCTTCTCTGGCAAGGATTATTTTGCATATAATT
>JAHWIS010000113.1 GCA_019322385.1 Candidatus Woesearchaeota archaeon | reverse complement strand
CTTCATGACAAAGCTGAAGAACAGGATATCCTTTGATGATGATAGCAAAAGAGTTGTTCGGGAAGGGATAAGATTCTCTCTGATCATCCTTGACATAGATCATTTCAAGAACTTCAATGACAAATACGGCCATGCTATCGGAGATGAAGTGCTCATAGCAGTGGCTTCTGCAATAAAGAGCGCAGCAAAGAAGAGCTCTGATATGGTATACAGGTTCGGCGGTGAAGAGATATCGGTCATACTCCCAAAAACCGAGTTGGGAGGGGCGAACACTGTTGCAGAAGAGATGCGTAGGAAGGTAGAGAAGACCAAGGTCATCCATGCAGGCAAGGTCTTGAAGGTGACTGTCAGCGCAGGAGTCATTGCATTAGAGGACTACAAGAGTGCGCGGGAGAGGGGCCTGGACAATGAACTGATAAGAAAGAAGGTCATAAAGCAGGCTGATATAAATCTCTACAGGGCAAAGAAGGCTGGCAGGAACAATGTCAAAAGCAGCAAATTCTCCCCTTCAGCCAATGAGGATGAGGTGATGATGAGATTGAGGGAATGAGGGGCTGAATAGCAAGAAAAGCAATTATATTCACGTTTTAGTGGTAAAAATAAGCAAGTTTTAAATACCTATTTTTCATTACTATTTCTAAGATGGGGGATGGCGAAATAAGCGAAATAGTCCGTGCTTTGAGGCGAAACTCGGTAGAAGCTATAAATATAGCTATTGAGGAAGAATTAAGCCCTATTTCTGGCGAAAAACGCCAAATAGCCAAATACGGCCTTAAATACTCCTCTTTAGATGGTTCTTTTAGCCAAACAAGCTATTTAGACCTTGTAGATCCCGAAAACATGGGTGACGGGCATCCTGTAGATGACCATTTTAACCTGGAAACGCTTGCAGACTCAGAGCTTAAGGCAAGGCTTCCAAGAAGCCAGCAGGTATTGCTGATGAAGAAAGCGCTTGACCAGATAGCAGAGATAGACCCTAGGATCAAGGGCGAGGATGCAGAGCCTGTCACACGGATAGTGATGGTAGGCAGCACAAGGTATAATCCTGAGTTCATGAAGGCATTCTATGCTTATATACTCAAGGAAAAGTCAAGCCTGTAAATGCAAAATATTTTATTCTAGTCCAGATTTTCTTGAATATCTGAATTATAGGGGTGTTAGGCATGAGGTTTGCACATCTTGCAGACATACATCTAGGAAGCTGGAGAGAGCCAAAGCTGCGGGAGCTCAGCACAAAGGCTTTTGTGGAAGCGGTTGATAGGTGTGTTGATCTTGATGTTGATTTTGTGCTTATTTCTGGGGATTTATTTAATACTAGCATACCGCCGATCGACAGCCTGAAGATTGCAGTCTCTGAGCTGAAGCGGTTGAAGGGGAAAGGAATAACTGTCTATACTATTGCAGGAAGCCATGACTTCTCGCCATCAGGAAAGACAATGCTTGAAGTTCTTGAAGAAGCAGAGCTTGTCGCGAATGTATGCAAAGGAGAAGTTGTTGATGGCAAGTTGAAATTGCATTTTACTGTTGATGGCGGAAGCGGAGCAAAGATAACAGGCATGCTGGGAAAGAAAGGTATGCTTGAGAAGAAATACTATGAGGACCTTGTTGTTGAAAATCTTGAAGATGCAGACGGGTTCAGGATATTCATGTTCCACACAGCAATATCTGAGCTCAAACCAGAAGAGCTTGAGAAGATGGAAAGCGCGCCTCTTTCATTGTTGCCGAAAGGTTTTGACTATTATGCTGGCGGGCATGTGCATATAGTAAAGGATGAGAGCATAGATGGATATAGGAACGTAGTATATCCTGGTCCTACATTCCCGAACAGTTTTTCTGAACTGGAGAAGTTGGGATGCGGCGGGTTCTATCTTTATGACGACGGAGAGCTGAGATATGAAAAACTTGAGCTCTGCAATGTGGTTGTTTTGGAGATTGACTGCAACCACAAGACACCGGTGCAGATAACAGAAGAGTTGGTCGACGCGATATCCAGCAAAGATATCAAGGATTCTATTGTACTGTTGCGGCTCTTCGGTAAGATAGAGACAGGCAAGACATCAGAGATAAACCTTAATAAGATAGTGGAACTGATGCATGAGAAAGGGGCATATTTCGTGATGAAGAACACGAGCAAACTCACTTCAAAGGAGTTCGAAGAGATAAAGGTAAATGCAGACACAACAGAAGAGGCAGAAGAGCTGGTGATAAAGGAGCACATCGGACAGGTAAAGTCGCTCGGACTTCCTGAAAAGGATGAGAAAGCGCTTGTCCAGAATATGATGACCCTGCTGGACAAGGAAAAGCATGAAGGAGAGAAGCAGTCAGACTATGAATCACGTGTCATAGCAGAAGCCGAAAAGAT
>JAHWIS010000112.1 GCA_019322385.1 Candidatus Woesearchaeota archaeon | reverse complement strand
GTCCTGGAGTATGTGCCGAACACCAAGTTTGTTGTTGCCGGCTCTGGCGACATGTTTGAACGCATGATCAACAGGGCTGATGAGCTCAACATACTTGACAGGTTCCTTTTCACTGGCTTCCTGAAGGGAGCTGATGTCCACAAGGCATTCCAGATGGCAGACCTCTATGTCATGCCTTCTGTCTCAGAGCCTTTCGGCCTTGTGGCGCTCGAATCATTGAAGAACGGCACTCCGATCATGATATCAAAGCAGTCAGGTGTGAGCGAAGTGGTCAACCACGCACTCAAGGTTGATTTCTGGGATATTGATGAGATGACAAACAAGATAGTGAATGTGCTGAAATACCCAGAGCTACATAGCGAACTCAAGGACAACAGCTTCAGGGAGGTCCAGGGCTTTAATCTTGATGAGCCTGCTCAAAAGACGCGCCATATTTACGAGAAAGCGATCTCAATCAAGAGATAAAAGAAGTAAGGAAAGAGAATAAAAAAAAGAGGAAAAAACAAAAAAAATGGTAAGCATTTGCTTTTATTTTCAGGTGCATCAGCCGTTCAGGATGCGGCGTTACCCGCTTTTTGATATCGGCAAGAATAGCAATTACTTTGATGACGAGAAAAACATAGAGATACTCAGGAAAGTTGTAAGGAAATGCTATCTGCCTGCAAACAATCTCATGCTAGAGCTCTTGGACAGGCACCCTAAATTCAGGGTCGCATACTCTCTTTCAGGAGTATTCATCGAGCAGTGTGAGAGATGGGCGCCGGAAGTCATAGAGAGCTTCAGGAAGCTTGCAGCGACAGGGAGGGTCGAGTTCCTTTCAGAGACATACTATCATTCCCTTGCATATCTGTTCTCCAAGGAGGAGTTCAAGGAGCAGGTGATGCTCCACAGGAAAAAGATAAAGGATCTCTTTGGTCAGGAACCTAAAGTATTCAGGAACACTGAGCTGATCTACAACAATGAGATTGCAAAATTCATAGAAGACATGGGTTTCAAAGGTATAATATCAGAAGGATGGGACACTGTACTGGGATGGAAGAGCGCGAATTTTGTATACAGACCCAAGACAACAAAGAACATCAAGCTACTTATGAAGAACTATAAGCTATCTGACGATATTGCTTTCAGGTTCTCGAACAGGGGCTGGGAGGAATGGCCGCTGACAACAGAGAAGTACTGCCAATGGATCAACAGCTTCAACGGCAATGGTGAATGCATAAATCTGTTCATGGATTACGAGACAATAGGCGAGCACCAGTGGGAAGATACTGGAATATTCGACTTCCTGCGGCAGCTGCCTGCAGAGCTTCTCAAGAATCCTGACAACAGCTTCAAGACACCCTCTGAACTCATAGAGACACATGACACAAAGGACGAGATCGACTGCCATAACATGATATCCTGGGCAGACATCGAGCGGGACCTGTCGGCCTGGCTCGGCAACAGGATACAGCAGTCCTCTGCAAACAGGCTGTATTCGCTTGAGAAAGACATAAAGAAATCGAAAGACCAGAAGCTCATCGAAGACTGGAGAAGGCTCCAGACATCAGATCATTTCTACTACATGTGCACCAAATGGTTCAATGATGGTGACGTGCATAAGTACTTCAATCCTTATGATTCGCCATATGACTCTTTTATCAATTTCATGAATGTGATGAATGATCTAGTGCTTAGGCTGAAATCAGGTCAGCCTGCAGCAGCAGGTACGGCAAATGCTAGCGAGGTGAAAGGAGATGACATGGGTACGGCATTATAAGAAAAAGAAATCAACAGCACGCTCAGTGATAAAAAGGAAGAGTAAGAGGGAAAAGATAAAGAAAAGAAGCGTGAAGGCAAAAGAGCATAGAGACTCGAAAAAAGAAAAACCCGCCGATATCTCACCTGATAAATATTTCAAGCTCTGCAATGGAAAGACAATAAAGAGCATAGAAGAGCTGGCACTGATGCTCGACACCATAAGCGATGATGATTTCAGCTTCCATGTCAGCAACGAGAAGAATGACTTCGCCACATGGATAAAAGATGTTTTCGACAATGAAGACCTTGCTGATCATCTTCACCTGTTGAACGATAAGAAAGAAAGCCAGATTGCTTTGCTTAAGCATACAGTATCAGGCAAGAACAACACAAGAGGTTAGAAAAAATGGCCAATACCCCTATGACAATCGAAAACAAAAGGATCCTGGGCAATGTGCATTCCAATCACACATTCAAGCTCAAGGACGGCTCTTCGATAAAGAGTCTGAAAGAGCTGTACACTGCCCTACGGAGCATGGAGCACGAGGTGTTCAGGCACCATTGTAATGATGGCAGGAATGATTTCGGTAACTGGATCAAGGATGTGCACAAGGACTACAAGCTCGCGAACAGCCTGTTCTCCTCAAAAAGCAAGGAGGAATCCATGAAGGTTGTAGGCAGCAGGATATATGAGCTTGAAATGACTGTTGCCCCGCCGCACCACAGCATCGCCATCAGGCCGGCAGCCGCTCCTGCGCCTGTCCCGCAGCCAAAGCCCCAAATGAAGAGAGAGATGAAACCAGCAGCAAAGACGCTTGAGAAAAAAGCAAGCATTGCAGCAAAGCCCAAGCCAAGTGCAAACGTAAAGAGCGATGTTGAGATTGCAAAAGAGCGGCTTGAGAAGATACTCATAGACTCTGTAAAGCAGAAGATGGACCGCATTGCGCTGGAAAAGGCAAGGCAGAGCAGAGAGAAAGAGAGGATAGAACCAGAATTCAAGCTAGAAGAAAAAGTGCACCAACCTACTGCGAACGAGATATTGTCAGAGATATCGACGGAAAGGCCTTCAATGAAAGTCGAGAAGGATCCATGCGAAGAGATGCTGAAGTTCACAGAGGTGAAGAGCTTCCCCCGCCAGCTTAAGGAGGAGATGTCAACAGTATTCACCAGATCGAGCATGAACGAATTCAAGAGCGATATGAAGAAGCTTTTCTCTATAGAGGGAAATCAGGGAAGTGCTGTGAAAAGATCGCCAGACAGTCCGCAGCCGCCGCAACCGCGGACAGCTACACCTGCACCCAGCGTGCCGACCAGCGGCGAGGGTGATAAGGAAGAGGTGCTCTCGCATCTGAAGAAGGTGTTCAAATGACAAAAGAAACAAAGATAATCGGCATAATCTCCGTAAAAGGAGGAGTGGGCAAGACAACAGTCGTGTCAAACCTTGGCGCCGCTCTTGCTACGAAGTTCAACAAGAGGGTCCTTCTTGTTGACGGCAACATGACAGCACCTAATCTAGGGCTACATCTAGGTGTCCTTGAATCAGAGAGCACGCTCCACGATGTGATATACGACAATGCACCTCTTGAGAAAGCAATTACCAAGTCAAAATACGGCTTTGACGTGCTGACAAGTTCATTGGTCCCGAAGAAGACCCAGCAGAAGAGGCTCAATCCGTACAAACTGCACAACAGGCTCTCGCAGATAAAGAAAGAGTACGATGTCATACTGATAGATTCCTCGCCGAACCTCAGCGACGAGATGCTCTCTACCATGATAGCCGCTGACGAACTGCTTGTCGTGACAAGCCCTGACTATCCGACGTTGAGCTGCACCATGCACGCTATAAAGGTGGCAAAAGAGAGGAAGACACCGATAGCTGGCCTTATATTGAACAAAGTCAGGAACAAGAGGTTTGAGCTTTCTGTGCATGACATCGAGAACACGACAGGTGTCCCTGTCCTTTCAGTCATAAACGACAATGTCAAGGTGTTAGAGGCATTGGCAAAGACCGCTCCTGCGACTATTCATGCGCCTAAAAAGGATTTTGCCATATCATATCGCACGCTCGCTGCAAAGGTCTTGGGAGAAGAGTACAAGGATCCACGCTTGATGTCAAAGGTGCTGAGGGTTTTCAAGAAGTCATAAAATTATAGCAAAAAGGTAATGATTTCCAATTTCGATTGGGGGAATTATTTTGGCAGAAGAAAAAAGTGGTGAAGATATAGGATTAAAGGCAGATTTCTTGTTCGAGGTATCCTGGGAGATATGCAACAAGGTCGGCGGGATATATACAGTGATAAAGACAAAGGTGTCTCCGACCTCGAAGATATATGGCGAGAACTACTGCCTTATCGGGCCTTATTTCCATGATAAGGTAAAAGGGGAGTTCGAGGAGACAATAATCCCTGACCAATACAAGCAGGTATGCGATGATCTCAAGGAAGTCGGGATTGTCCTTCATTATGGAAAATGGCTCACCGACGGCAACCCTAACGCGATTCTGATCGATTTCCACCCATTGTTCGCAAGAAAAGACGAGATAAAGACTCATCTTTGGGAGCATTACAAGGTAGACTCGCTCAATGCATCATTTGAATTTGAAGAGCCTGTTGTCTGGGCTTGGGCTGTCGGCATGGTCATCGAGCGTCTAAGCAGCATGATGCCTGGCAAGAAAGTCGCTGCGATGTTCCATGAGTGGATCTCAGGCTCTGCACTCCTATACTTGAAGTCCCAGGGATGCAAAGTCGGGACTGTATTCATTACCCACGCGACAGTGCTTGGAAGGAGTCTGGCAAGCTCTGCTGTCGACCTTTATTGCCATGATAAAGAAGGGAAATGCCTTCTTGATACAATGGAATTTGATAAGGAGGCGTACAACAAGAATGCACATACAAAGCATCAGCTGGAAAAGGCCAGCGCCCATGCTGCAGATGTATTCGCGACAGTATCTGAGATCACAGGCATGGAAGCAGAGCACATCCTGCAGAAGAAGCCAGACATCATCGTGCCAAACGGCCTGGACATAAGCGGTTTCCCGACGATTGAAGAGAATTCTATAAGGCACAAGAACTTCAGGGACAAGATATACCATTTCCTCCTGTATTATTTCTTTCCTTATTACCATCTCGACATTGAAAAGACCCTTATCTACTTCATAGCCAGCAGGTATGAGGTCCATGACAAAGGCATCGACATATTCACAAAGGCCCTCGGAAAGCTCAATGACATGCTGAAGAAAGAGAGCTCAAAGAGGAACATCGTCGCCTTCTTCTGGGTGCCGTCAGGCGTCAGGGGCATAAAACCAGAGATCATCGAGAACAGGATGCTCTTTAAGGACATCGAAGACAGCCTCAAGGACAACTCAGAGCATGTCATGTGGCGCCTGCTGAGCGCGACTGTCGCTGACAGCCCGATCACAAAAGAAACAATCTTCACCAAGAATTTCCTTAGCGAGATAAAGAGGAAGACGCTGAGGTTCAAGCGCGAAGAGTCAACGCCTCCGCTATGCACACACGATTTGATAGATTATACAGACCCTATCATGCAGATGATGCAAGAGCAGGGACTCAACAATTCAGAGGACGACAAGGTAAAAGTCATAATGTATCCTATCTACCTTACAGGCGCAGACGGTTTGCTGGACCTCAATTACTATGAAGCTATGCAGGGATCGCACTTCGGTGTCTTTCCATCGTTCTATGAACCGTGGGGGTACACACCTCTCGAAGCTGGAGCACTCGGCGTTGCCTCAGTCACGACAGACCTTGCAGGATTCGGAAGGTTCGCACTGCAGCAGAAAGGAGATGACCCTAAAGGCGTGTTTGTGATCAAGAGGATGGGAAAACAGGAAGACGAAGCTACTGACGAGCTTGCAAAGCTGCTTTATTACTTCACAAAGCTCCAGAAGAAAAAAAGGGTCGAGAATAAGATCGAAGCCAGAAGGCTCGCGAACCTTGCAGACTGGGATATCCTGATAAATAATTATATAAATGCGCAGAATATGGCGATAGATAAGGTGTTCAGTCAATAAGATCAGAAAAAAGACAGAAAGAAAAGAGGGACAAAATGGAACTTAGGAAAGATTATATCCTTGACCGTTGGATCATCATCGCGACAGGCAGGGGTAAGAGGCCTGAGCAGTTCAAGAGTGATGAGGACATCTATGCGAACGACCCTGGACCTAAGAAATGCTTCTTCT
>JAHWIS010000111.1 GCA_019322385.1 Candidatus Woesearchaeota archaeon | reverse complement strand
GCCGATGGACATGGAATGGGCAAAGGATGGCGAGACCGGCGAGCTGTTCATTGTGCAGGCACGGCCAGAGACAGTCCAGAGCCAGAAAGACAAGACAACGATCGAGGAATACAAGCTCAAGGAAAAAGGGAAAGTGCTTGTCAAGGGAAAGAGCGTTGGAGAGAAGATAGGCGCTGGCGAAGCAAATGTGATAAAAGAGGTCCATAATATCAGCGACTTCAAGAAAGGGCAGGTCCTGGTTACTGACATGACAGACCCTGACTGGGAGCCTATAATGAAGATTGCAGCTGCAATCGTCACGAACCGGGGCGGAAGGACGTGCCACGCAGCTATCATATCAAGAGAACTCGGCATACCCTGCGTCGTGGGCACGCAGAACTCTACAGAAGAGATCAAGAGCGACAAGAAGATCACTGTCGACTGCTCGCAAGGGGATGACGGGTATGTGTATGATGGTGCGCTCAAGTTTGAGATTGAGAAGACAGACCTGAAATCCGTGCCAGAGACAAAGACAAAGATCATGATGAATGTAGGGAACCCTGAAGGTGCATTTGACTTCAGCTTCCTACCGAACAAAGGCGTCGGCCTTGCTAGGGAGGAGTTCATAATCAACTCTTTCATCAAGATACATCCGCAGGCATTGCTCCAGCCGAAGAGAGTCACAGACAAGAAGGTGCAGAAGCAGATTGCAGAGCTGACCAAAGGCTATAAAGACAAGGTGCAGTACTATGTCGACAAGCTCGCGATGGGCATCGCAAGGATAGCAGCAGCATTCTATCCAAAAGACGTGATCCTACGATTCTCGGATTTCAAGAGCAATGAATACGCAAACCTTATCGGAGGGACGTTCTTCGAACCAAAAGAAGACAACCCTATGATAGGTTTCAGGGGCGCTTCAAGATACTATTCTCCAGCTTTCAGGGAAGCATTCGGATTGGAGTGCAAGGCAATACTGAAGGTCAGGAACGAGATGGGACTGACAAACCTGAAAGTAATGGTGCCGTTCTGCAGGACAGTTGATGAAGGCAAGAAAGTTATTGCGGAGATGGAGAAGAACGGGCTCAAGAAAGGAGAGAACAGCCTAGAAGTGATGTGCATGTGCGAGATACCTGCAAATGTCATACTCGCAGAAGAGTTTTTGGAGATATTTGATGGCTTCAGCATCGGCTCGAATGACCTTACACAATTGACACTTGGACTGGACAGGGATTCAGAGCTTGTATCATCTATCTATGATGAACGGAACGCTGCAGTAAAGAACCTGATCAAGAAGGTCATAGAGGTCGCTAACAGCAAAGGCAAATACATCGGCATCTGCGGACAGGCGCCAAGCGACTTCCCAGACTTTGCACAGTTCCTGGTAGAGGCAGGAATCCACTCGATGTCGCTTAACCCAGACACTGTTGTCAAGACAACGCTCAAGATAGCAGAAAAAGAGAAAGAGCTTGGGATAAAATAATCATTTGTGCTTATTCTTGTCTAATTCTATTTGTTTTATTTGTTTTTAAAGCAGGTGTTTTTTCATAACTTTTCAATGATTACAAAAGCCCCTAAAATCACGATAATATTTATATAGAAAGGCTTATTCGGTTTCTGGATGCATGATACGCTTATTTCCAAAGACATCATAGAAGCGGCAAAAAAACAGGGAAATGTCAAGGGAATAACGGTCGAAGTGGGGGATCTGGGGCATCTGCCTGCAGAAGAGCTTCAAGAGACGCTCAGCAGGATGGCTCCAGGATGGCATGTCACGATAGTCCGCAAGAAGGCAAAGGCAAAGTGCATCTGCGGCTATGAAGGCGAGCCAAAGATACTGGAGCACACACATGGCCATTCAGTGTATTTTTGCCCCAATTGCAAACGAGTGCCTGAAATCATTGAAGGTAAGGATATAGTGCTCAAAGAGGTAGAGGTTGAATAACGGCATGTGCATTGCCAGCGCGCGCTCGCTGATGATTCACTATCCGCTACTCTTTGCCCAACTGCAATCATTTCCGCTGCGGTGTCTGTCAGCTCGCAAGGCGGTGCTGGCAATGCAAGCGGAATAACAAAAGTGATAAAATGCTAAAGATCAACAAGGCATCATTCAGTGACTTCTTGACAGATATCATGCGCTACAATGAACTAGTGGCGCCGATGGAGACAGATGAATCAAGGTTCGAGGTCGTCAAGGACATATCCAAGATACAGCTCAACCTTCACGCTTATTTCCCTGCAAAGAAATTCTTCTTCAAGAAGCACCAGACACTGCTCAAGCTTGATAAGAACAAGGTGACAGTACCGCAGCTCCAGCCAGAAAAGAAACAGAGAGTGATGATAGGGCTGAAGAGATGCGACCTGAACTCTATCAGAAGACAGGACATGATGTTCATGAAGGAGACTATAGACCCATACTATACGGAAGAGAGGGAACGCACGGTACTGATAGGTTATCACTGCCTGGAGCAGTTTGACGAATACTGCTTCTGCTCATCGATGGACCTGGGAGACTTCTATGACCTGATGCTGTATGACAAAGAAGATGCCTACCTGGTCGAGATAGGGTCGGAAAGAGGAAGGAACTTTGTAGACAGATACAGGAAATACTTCTGGGACACAGAACTTTTCCTGAGACCAGAAGACAGGCGGATAGAGACCGAACTTAAGCTTGAGAAACGGGACATACGCCCATACCGTGACAATACGGGCTGGAAAAAAGGGGTCGACATCTGCTTCAGCTGCGCAGCATGCGTGACTTTGTGTCCTAGCTGTTATTGCTTTGACCTTTACGACGAGGTGGACGCAAAGCTCAGCAAGGTGCAGAGGAAACGGAACTGGGCATCATGCCAGCTGACATGCTTCACAAAGGTCGCTGGAGGTCATGTGTTCCGGGAGACAAGGGATGACAGGTTCAAGCATAGGATATACCACCAGCTTCAATACTTCAGGGAGAAGCACGGCATCAACCTGTGCACTGGCTGCGGAAGATGCATCAGAGGATGCCCGACACGCATAAATTTCGTAAAGATGATCAATGATATGAAAGAACAATAAATGTGAAAAAATGCCAAGGACAAAAACCCGACGGGAAGAGGTAAAGGACGAAGCAGAGAACCCGTATCTTATCCACCCTGCAAAGGTGCTGAACTTCCGAAGAGAGACTGGTGACTGCTTTGTCATCAAGACGAACTTCAAGGCAAAACATAATCCAGGGCAATTCGTGCAGATGTCATTGCCTGGAATAGGCGAAGCACCGATATCGATCGCATCATATTCAGACGAGTTCATGGAATTCAGTATACGGGAAGTTGGGAACGTGACAAAAGCCATGGGGAAGCTGAAGAAAGGAGATACTGTGTTCATAAGAGGGCCTTATGGGAGAGGATACCCTATGGAGAAATTCTTCGGCAAAGACCTGATACTTGTAGGAGGCGGCAGCGGAGTGGCCCCTCTCAAAGGCCTGCTCGCGTATGTCGACCAGCACAACGAGAATTTCGGCGAAGTAAACCTTTTCTTCGGGTTCAGGTCGCCAGAAAACATCCTTTTCAAGGAGGACTTGAAGAGATGGAAGAAAAAATACAAGCTCAACATGAGCGTGGACGTGAACCCTGGCAAATCCAAGTTAGCATGCGATGTCTGCTTCATAACACAGCTGGTGGAAAAAGCGAAGATGAACCCTGAAAACAAGGCTGTATTCATCTGCGGACCGCCGATAATGATGAAGATAACTATAGGTATACTGAAGAACAAGGGCTTCAGTGAGGACCAGATATACATAAGCACAGAGAGGATGATGAACTGCGGAGTAGGTGTGTGCGGACACTGCATGATACATGGGAACTACACATGCAAAGACGGACCTGTCTTCAGATATGATGAAATAAGCCAATACAAGAGCGATTAGAACAATGCCTAAAAAGAAAAAACCAGCAGTCGGGTTCTATGACCTGACCGGATGCAACGGTTGTCTGCTCAGTTTCCTGTTCAATGAAGATGAAGTGCTGGACATAGCACAGCACGTCGACATAAAGACATTTAGGTTAATAAAGGACGTAAAGGACGAGAAGAAATTTGACATAGTGTTCATGGAAGGGCTGGTGGCGAGCAACAATGATCTCGAGGTCCTTAAGTCAGTCAGGAGCAAGACAGACGTATTGGTCGCGCTAGGGGCGTGCGCATGCACAGGCTGCGTGCCTGCATACAGGAACTTCATCGACACCTCAAAATATTCAGCGTTGGTGTATGACAGGATAAAGGAACTGAGGGACCTGCCTGCAACACCGATAAGTGAGCATGTCGCTGTTGATTATTACATACCTGGATGCCCGCCAGACAAGAAACAGATACTGACATTCATCAAGGATATCCTGCTGGGCAAGAACCCTTATGATTATGACAAACCGGTCTGCTTTGAGTGCAGGCTCAATGAGAACAGATGTCTTTTAGATGATGGCAAGATGTGTCTGGGTCCCATGACTCGGGGAGGGTGCAACAGCATATGCACAAATGGCGGGCTCGAATGCTGGGGCTGCAGAGGGCCGACACCAGATGCAAACACCCAGCTGATGGCCAAGCTTCTCGAGGAGAAAGGATTCGCAAAAGATCACATAAGGCAGCGGATGAGGACATTTGCAGGACTGATGATAGAGAAACCGCCAAAGCAGAAGGTGGTGAAGCCCAAACCTGTCAGGAAGAAGGAGAAGGCGAAGAAAAAGAAGGTGAAGAAGAAGCCCAAACCTAAGAAAAAGAAAGCCAAAGCAAAGAAAGTGAAGAAAAAGCCGAAGAAGAAGCTGAAAAAGAAGGCAAAGAAGAAGGTTAAGAAGAAGCCGAAGAAAAAGAAGAAGAAAGTTGCTAAAAAGAAAACTAAATCAAAAAAATCAATAAAGAAAAGGGCTTCGCCAAAGAAAAAATTGAAAAAAGGAAAAGCGGCGAAGAAGAAGGGCGCAAAGGCAAAGAAAGTTAAGGTAAAAAAGAAGAAAGCAGGATCAAAGAAAAAGGTCAAAAAGCAGAAGAAAGCAAAGAAATCAAAATCACTGTTCAAATTAAGATTCAAGAAGAAATAATACAATGGCAAAAACAATAAAACTCGACCATATAACAAAGATTGAAGGGCATGCGAACCTTACGCTATCTATCGAGGGAAGCAAGATAAAGAAGTGCGAGCTCGGGGCAGTGGAAGGCTCGAGGTATTTCGAAGGCCTGCTCAAGGGGAGGAAATGCTATGAGGCTCCGGAGATAACATCAAGGATATGCGGCATCTGCAGCTGCATACACACGATGGGTTCGATACAGGCTGTGGAGAATGCGCTGGGGATTAAGGTGTCGGAGCAGACAAGGCTGCTGCGGGAGCTTATAGTTCTCGGCGAGCGGATAAGGAGCCATGCGACGCATCTCTATTTCCTCGCATTGCCTGATTATCTGGGCTATGAGTCTGCGCTGGCTATGGGCCCTAAATACAAGAATGACCTTACCCGCGCATTGAAACTCACAAAACTGGGGAACGAGATAATATCTGAGATTGGCGGAAGGGAAATGCACCCTGTATCTGCGCAGGTAGGCGGGATGCTCAAGCTGCCGAAGCAAGAAGTGATAGATAACCTAAGACGGAAACTGCAGGATGCACAGACAGAGGCGGCAACAACAGCCAGGCTTTTCAAAAGGCTGAAAAACCCTAAATTTGAGAGTGCAACAGAATACTTCTCATTGCACGACGGGAACACATACCCTACGCTCTATGGCAATCTTGCTTCACAGTCAGGCAAATTCAGGAAAGAGGATTATCACAAGTATCTTGAAGAGTATCATGAGCCGTATTCCACATCAAACTTTGTGGTCAAGAAGGATAAGAAATATATGGTGGGGTCGCTTTCACGTCTCAATAACAATTATAGATTCCTGTCCAAGAACGCAAAAAAGCTTGTCAATGACGCAAAGCTGAAATTCCCAGTCACAAATCCGTTCCTGAACAACTTTGCACAGGCAGTAGAGCTCGTGCACAGTGTTGACCGGGCGGT
>JAHWIS010000110.1 GCA_019322385.1 Candidatus Woesearchaeota archaeon | reverse complement strand
CCTCAAAATGCTGCTGGCATGCTGCTGAAATATTGTCGAACCTCTGGAACTTGAGCAACTTGTGTATCTTGTTGCCTGCATACATGCCGCAAGCGCCTATCGTGTTCTGGAACTCGAGCGGTTTTCTGGGATGTATCCTTATGATCTTCCTCATCTGGTCAATGCAGTATTCTGCCTTTCCGTATGGGGCCATGCCCATTACCTTGTACTCATGCTCCCATCTCTTCAGGCCAAGGACGCCTGTCACTTCGCTGTAGAGCGTGTTTCCAAGGCTGTCATAGTATGTTGATGAAGCAATCCTCTTTATGCCCTTAGGATAGCCTATATTGACTGTAGATGAAAGCCCATCTCCCGCACCATCAGTTGTCAAAACAAGGTTAGGCTTCTTGTTAGGCTTTGAATAATGTGCACATGCTGCGTGTGCCTTCTGGTGCTCTACAAACACTAGCTCTTTGTCATCTATCTTCAGTTTCTTGAATATTTTGTCCAGTTCTTCCATAGGCCTGAATTTATGCAGCATTTTGACATAGAACTTGGACCATGCATGGCTGTTTAAAAGAGGTGAAATCTTCATGAATAGCTTGACTTTCCAGGGCATCTCCTTGAGCGGTGCATAGACCCTGTTCAGGCTGACTATAGAGATTACATCTGTCTCAGAAGGATGTATCTTTGCGATCTTGTAGACTTCAGGTATTGCTTTCCTCGGCACACCGCTGTAGTTCTTTACATTTGTGAGCCGCTCTTCTTGCACAGCTGCAACTACCTTTCCATCCTTTACAAGGGCTGCCCCTGAATTGTGCCCATCATTGATTCCTAGTGTTACGACCATTTGTACCCTCTCTTAAAATTCCCTTGAGCTTTCTATCTTTTTCCAGGTTACTGCTCTCTTTTTTCGTACAAAGTCAAAAAATCCCTGCAGGCAGATAAGATTTACTGCAGTGAAGTATTTTAGAAAAACAAAAAATCTTGTGTTTTTAAATGTGTTGGTTTTTGTCAGTGGATAAGATACTGCTGCGAGTATATAAGCAACTGCCTGGATTGCCAGGAAGTAAAAAAACAGGATGTTCTGTGTTAACAAATAAGTGACGACTGTCGAAATAAACACAAGTATAAAAAAGAACGGTGTAGTTATCTGGAACAGCTTGTGAGATGGTATTATCATGCTGCCATACCAACCATATTTCGGATTGAACAGCATACATTTGTATTTCCCAAGTGTCTGCCAGGTCCCGATCACAATCCTTTTCTTCTGTATAGTAAGGTCCTGTATGCTTGTTGGTGCAGGCTCAAAAACAACTGCATCTGGTTCATAGATTATTCTGTACCCGCGTCTCCGAAGATTGATTGCCATGTCAAAGTCTTCAGTGAGGCTCTGCTCATCAACCTTCTTGTACGCAGCTTTCCTCAGCGATGTTATCTCTCCGCTCATGTGTATGCAGGAGTCAAGGTCGCTCTCATTCTTCCGAAGGAATTTCTCAATCTTCCAGTATATCCCTCCGCCTGCAGCAGTCGCAGTACCTTTGAGGTTGCGAGCCTCAAACCTTCCGCACACCCCGCCAACTTTTGGGTCAACAAAATGTCTGACTATCTTCTTTAGCGCAGCAGGATGCATCATTGCATTGCCATCTGTTATCATCACAATGTCTCCAGAAGCATATTTCATGCCGAAATTGATTGCTGATGCCTTGCCTTTCCTCTGTTTCTGCTGGATAAGCCTTACATTCTTGTGTTTCTTAGCGAATCTCTTTGCGATCTGCGCAGTCCCGTCATCAGATGCGCTGTCGACGACAAATATCTCCAGTTTATTCTTAGGGTACTTCAGTTTCAGGGAATTCTTAAGCTTTGCTTCAATAGTTTTTGCCTCATTGTAGGTCATTATCATCAATGTGGCCTTTGGCTCGAACTTGTTGCTCATCTTGTGTTTTTTCTTGAATAACTTAGCAAGAATAAACAAGACTATAGGGAACCCTGCATAAGTCCACGCTAAAATCGCTAAAGATACTATTAATATCCAGAAAAATATTGTAGCGATCATTTCCTGTGCTCTCCTCGGTTATCATTCTTTGATTAGCCTAAAAAATCCTCTTAAGTATGTGAAGATTTCAAACACGTTCCTTATCTTTAAAAGCCGTCTGAATATTATCTTGGGCCGCAGATAAAATGACCTGAACGAGTGCTTCACCCAGTAATCAAGGTATTTCTGTGATAGGTGAGGATAAGAGACAAGAGATCTTTTGCTCGGGTCTGCTTTGCCGACATCCTTCTCTCGAATCCATCCTTCCTTGATGGCCCGTTCCCTGAACTCTGTCCCTGGAAACGGTGACGCGACAGCAAACTGCACGAAATCAATGTCTAGTTTCTTGGCCTTTTCAAGAGTCCCTCTGAGAGTCTTCTTTGTCTCAAGAGGACACGAGCCATAGAGTATGTTTAGTTTAGGTGTTATATTGTATTTCTTCAGGAGATTGATCGATTTTTCAATTGTCTCGACCTTGAGGTCTTTGCCGACATAGTCCAATATCTTTTGGTCAAAGCTTTCTATCCCCATATCAACATAGATGCAGCCTGCGTCTGCAAGCGCCTTGACAATCTCTTCATCACACAACCTGTCGCTTCGTGCAAGTATGCCGAATGGCAGTCCGATCTTCTTGAGGTATCTGCATATCTTCAGGTGCCTTTCCTTGCCCCAGACAAATTGGTCGTCAACAATTGATATTGATCTTATACCCAGTCGTTTGATGTCTTTCAGCTCTTCATAGATATTTTCAGGGTCTCGTATAGTCACAGGCGGCTTGAACTTCTTGCCGCTCCTTTTCCAGTCAACCTCGCGCGCATAGGTGAGTGACATCGGTACGCAGTAATAGCATCTGGAGCTGCAGGCCCTTGACGTCATCATTGTAGTGTATGGGCTCTTGGGCAGCTTTGGATTCCTGTATTTCTTGTATTTGATGAGTCTCCTGTTTGGGATCGGTATCTTGTTTATGTCTTTGATGTATCCGCAGCCAGGATTGCTGTACACTTTTCCTTTTTTGACGTATGTCAGGCCAAGAACCTTCTCAAATCCCTTGCCGTTCTTGATTGCCTTGACCAGATCCTTGATAGTCTCCTCAACTTCACCCCTTAGAGCGTAGAACTTATCTCTCTTAAGGAACTGTTCTGGATCAAATGTAGGCTGAGGACCGAAGAATATTATTGGCTTGGTCTTATCCAAAAAACGTGAAGCATGCAAATCCAGCCGAGCACAGAGAGGCACTGTATGGAAGATATATATATCTGACTTGTCTTTTGCAGCCCATTCCTTGTATCTGTCAAACTGAGGCTCTTCAACAGGGAAATCCCTTACAGCAACATTATATCCT
>JAHWIS010000109.1 GCA_019322385.1 Candidatus Woesearchaeota archaeon | reverse complement strand
TCTTAGGCAAGCAGGACTATAGGAAGCCAAGCCCTCAGGCAATGCACCTGAGCGATGAGCTGGGCATAGAGATAGTCCACTAAAGGCCAAAGAGGTGATAATCACAAACGTTGCTTTGTGATGCAACTTCTTGCCTTCATTTTTTTAACCACCCCCAACAAATAAAATAATGAAGGCAACCACAACTCGTCTTCATTGGGGTCATACCCAATGAAGATTTTTTTATTCTTATTTCTGCTGTTTTATGCAATATTAGCCAAAAAAGTGAGAATTAGCTAGAGATCAGTGTCTTCAAGGACCTCTTCTTCGCCGCCAAGCTCTTTTTCAAGCTTTTTTTCTTTCTTTTTCTTGCGCTCAGCCATGCGTTCCTTTATCTTCTCATGGAATTTCTTACCCTTCTCCACAACCTTCTTACCCACCTTGGGCGCTTTCTCTTCAGCTGCTTCCTTTGCTTCCATTATCTTTTTCCTTATGACCTCGCTGAAGTCATCGAAAAGCAGGTCTATGTTCACTATCTTTCCTTTCCAGTTGTTTATGTAGACAAGGTCGACCAGTTTGTGCCTTCGCGGCATCTCAGGCTCTTCATCAGAGTACCCGATAGGTATGACTGCCTGGGGCCTAACTGTATCCGGCGCTCCAAGCGCCTTGTTGATCATGTTCTCATCAAAAGCGCCTACCCAGCATGACGCCAGACCTTGGTCTGTTGCTGCCAGCAGGATGTTCTCTGCAGCTGCTGCGCTGTTCTGTATTGTGTAGAGCTTCTCGCCCCGAAGTCCATAGAACCTCTTCGTCGGTTTGGACTCAGAATAGACTATGATTATGACAGGCGCCTTTGCTATCCAGTGCTGCTTCAGTGCAGCGTTCGCGATTGCAGCCCGTTTTGTCTTGTCTGTCACTACGACGAACTTGCAGTCCTGGACATTGCCTGAAGAAGGAGCGATCTGTGCTGCCCGAAGTATATTGCCGACCTTTTCCCATTCTACTGGGACGTCATTGAAATTCCGTATACTTCTCCTCTTTTCTATGGTTTCAAAGGTCTCCATCGCTTTTAAAGTAAGATGTGTAGTATTTAAATGATTTTGTTGGGTTTTCACAGCAATATTTTTAAACAATCCGCCTTTCTTGCCCTGCATGGAATACAAAAAGCTGGTGGATTTGTACAAGGAGATAGAGTCAACTTCAAAGAGGCTTGAGAAGACCTATCTTGTCTCTGAGTTCTTGAAACATACTGATGTCGATGACCTTCCTAAGATCACTTTGCTCTTTCAGGGAAGGATATTTCCCCAGTTTGATGAGCGCAAGATGGGTTTCGCTACAAAGATGGTTATCAAGTCTCTCAACAAGTCGCTGGGCATTTCAGCTGACGCAATAGAGAAGGAGTGGAAGCGCACTGGTGACTTGGGACTGACTGCAGAGAACCTCACGAAAAAAAAGAAGCAGGTGACTCTGTTCACACAGAAATTGACTGTTTCAAAGGTATTCTCCAACCTGCGAAAGCTCGCGACGCTTGAGGGAACAGGCACTGTCAGCCAGAAGATAGCATTGATCTCAGAGCTTCTTACAAGCGCGACTCCTATGGAGGCTAGATACGTGATCCGGACAGTTCTTGAGGATCTGCGTGTCGGCATAGGCGAAGGTGTCCTGCGCGACGCAATAGTGTGGGCTTTCTTCGACAAGAGCATCCACATAAACTATGATTCAAAGACAAAGAAGATAGAGCCAGAAAACCGCGAGCTCTACAAGGCATATACAGAGGCGACACAAGAGGCATATGACGTGCTGAATGATTTTGCAGAAGTCGCTAAGATAGCTAAGACATCCGGCCTGAAAGGGCTGAAGGAGATAGAGATCACTGTCGGCAAGCCATTGAAGGTGATGCTGTACCCTAAATCTGCAAATATAGCAGAAGCTTTTGAGCGCGTAGGCAGGCCAGCGGCCATAGAGTTCAAGTACGATGGTTTCCGTATACAGATACACAAGTCTAAAGGGAAGGTGAGGCTGTTCACACGCAGGTTGGATGAGGTTTCAAATCAGTTTCCAGAGGTTGTCCGTTATGCTGAGAAGCTCATTGACGGTAAGTCTTATATTCTCGACGCTGAAGCTGTCGGTTTTGATGTAAAGACTAAGAATTATATCGCTTTCCAGAACATCTCGCAGAGGATAAAGAGGAAGTATGATATTGACAAGATGTCGAAGCAGTTTCCTGTCGAGATGAATGTGTTTGATATTATCAGTTTCGAGGGAGAGAACCTTCTCAAGAAGTCGTTCAGGGAAAGAAGGAAAATCATAGAGAAGATTGTCAAGCCTGATCCTTACAAGCTTGTCGTCGCGAAGCAGCTGGTGACGAGCGATGATGGTGAGGCTGAAAAATTCTATAATGCTGCTCTTGAATCAGGGAATGAAGGGGTCATGTTCAAGAACCTCGACGGTATCTACAAGCCCGGCTCTAGGGTCGGTTATGGCGTCAAGGTAAAGCCTGTCATGGAATCTCTTGACCTTGTCATTGTCGGTGCTGATTGGGGAGAAGGCAAGCGCTCTGGATGGCTCACGAGCCTGACCCTTGCGTGCTATAATCCTGATACTGCTGAGTTCCTGGAGATCGGCAAGGTAGGGACTGGCATGAAGGAGAAGGTAGAGCTCGGCGTGAGCTTTGAGCAGATAACCAGTCTCCTGAAGCCGCTCATAATCAGCGAGAAAGGGCGGAAGGTGATGGTCAAGCCTGCTCTTGTCGTCGAGGTGAATTTTGAGGAGATCCAGAAGAGCCCGACATATTCTTCTGGCTATGCATTGAGATTTCCAAGGGTGATCCGCATAAGGGATGACAGGAGTCCTGATGAGTGTTCAGACCTTGCTCTTGTTGAGGATCTTTATTCGACCCAGCGCGGGAGATAGTATCTTTTTTCTCTTTCTCTTTGATCCAAGAGTATCCCAACACGCAGAGTATTGCTAATGTGAGCAATGCAATCGTGATCATCTCAGTCTTCATATCCTGCATAATTCCCTCAGTCCACTGCCTGACCACTCCTGTTTCCTCTTCCTCTGCTTCCTCACCATCTGCTTCTTCACTATCTACTTTCTCTCTTCCCACGATGTCAGCTTCCTGAACTGAATCATCTATCATTAATGGCGAAGCCTTGTCTTTTATTGTTTTTTGTTGATTGTTTTTCTCTTCAACAAACGCATCATCCCCAACAATCTCTGCCTTTACTGCCACAGCAGGAAGCACGCCTACAGAATCTCCATTCTTTTGCATTGTCTCGACGAGAATCAGGCTTTCTCCAGAAGCACCTTCTACCGCTCCACATGTTATTATTACGCTATCCTGCGCCTCCAACTCCCCTTGTGCTGGCTGACAATCTACAAAGTTGCCTTTGGCCTCAAACACTATTGATTCGTTATTTGGATTTATTATGCGAAATACCTCTTCATCACCATCAAACACCAAATGATCAGGTACTACAGCGACCCCTAGAGCGCTAACTCCTTGTACAAACAAAAGAAATAAGACAAAAAATATTATTGTGCGCATCTTAACTGCTCACTGCAACTATCGTGACCTGGCCTGTGTAGTTGCCATTCTGTGTTTCAGGCGGCACATACAGCTGGAAGCCGAGGCTTATCACACTGTCTGCGCTATTCGCAAGTCCAAGACTTTGTGTCTGCATAGCAATCCCTAATGTCCCAGATAGTCCGCTGCCGAAATCATTGTCAAAGCTGTACTTTATGTTGTTGACTCCAATGTTCTTGACTCCGTCGACAAGGTCTGTTCCATAGAGCCCCATATCCAGCATTGTGTTGCCTATGTTCCGCACACTGGGAGAGTCTGTTGTTGATAATGCGAAATCTCCAAATATCTCTGCTGTTCCGCCGAGTGTTGCCCCTAAAAACTGGAGCGAGCTTGCATCTATCGACACTGCAGCCATGCTGAGGTATTCAAACTCTGCACTTGCAGTATTATTGGATACAGCATCGCTTGCAATGACAGTCACATTGTACAGTCCGCCATCCTCATAGAACATCATCTGCACTGTTGCATTGAACAGCATTGTAGTGCTGTTTATGTCTGCGACTTTTGTCATTGTCACGTTCTTCTCCCCTGAAGGTCCAGTGACTGTTGCAACAACAGCGGGCTCTGCTCCGTCGAGATCAGTGACTTCTGCTGAAACAACGAATTCCTTTATCCCTTCTGGCACAGGGATTATCTGAACTCCTGCTGTCCCGCTGTCCTCATCTCCAAGGATAATGACAGAATCAACTACAGGCGCATTGTTCTCTACCTCGACCTCTAATGTGATGGATTCGCTTGAGTTTGATTCAACACCTGTTGTTGTGCTTGAGTTCTGCATGTCAGGCACTGACTCGACAAAATCAACAGAGTTGTCATCACCATTGTTCTCGATGTCGGCCCGTTTCAGGCTGTTCCCTGCAGCAACACCAGCTGCTGGTGTACCTTCAAACAATCCAGCACCTATTCCTGCAGGATCCCCCCAGCCCACTGCATCGATGATGGTCCCGTTTGGATGCACAATCGCGACCCCTGCGTCAGAATTTGACATTGTTATAGCCTCTTCATGGTCTGCCTCTGCCCAGCTTGCATTGTCTCTTGCTGCTGACCAGCCGGCATCTGCGACAAGATAGAATGTATGCGCGCCCAGCACTGTTCCCGTCGGTATTACAGCATCTGTTGCGCTGCTCTCTGTCTTGATTGCATAATCACTTATGTCTATCGGAGAGTCTGTAGGGTTATATATCTCAACAGCTTCCCCTCCTGTCTCTGTTCCGGCAGGATCATAGAGCACTTCGCTTATCAGGATATTGTCAGCTGCCAGGCAAAG
>JAHWIS010000108.1 GCA_019322385.1 Candidatus Woesearchaeota archaeon | reverse complement strand
TAGCAAGCATTTGTAAAGGTGATCACAATATCCCTGATGGTGAGGTCTTTACTGCTCCTGAGAAATATTCTGTAGAAGGCCATATAGAGTTCTCCTATCCTGCTATACGCGGTGGCAATGAAGTTGATGGTATCTATCTTGAGTTCAAGAAAGGAAAAGTTGTCAAGGCAAAGGCCAAGAAGAATGAGAAATTCCTCAAATCAATGCTCAACATAGATGCAGGCTCTTCTTACCTTGGCGAGCTTGGGATAGGCGTAAACTACAACATCAGCAGATACACCAAGAATCTTTTGTTCGACGAAAAGATAGGAGGCACAATACATCTTGCGCTCGGGCTTTCATTCCCTGAATGCACTGGCAAGAACAAGAAGAACGCCAACAAATCTGCTCTGCATTGGGATATTGTAAAGGATCTTAGACCCCAAGGTGGAGGCGGCAAAGTCATTGTAGATGGAAAAATCATCCAGAAGAACGGAAAGTTCCTTATATGATTTTATGTTTTCGCTAATTTCTATTTTTTCTTTATTATCAGCAGGTTCTTCCCTGTCTTGGTCAGCACTTTCGGCCCAGAATCAGTGATCAAGATATCATCTTCTATCCTGATGCCGCTCTTGTTTTCATGATACAGACCTGGCTCGATTGTTATCACGCTGTTTTCCAATAGTTTTGTCACAGGCCGTCTTGGAGTCACCTTGGGATTAGGGCTTTCATGGATCTCAGTCCCGATTCCATGACCGATCAGGTGCGTGAAATAAGGAGAATCCTTGCCGAACAGCTCGTGTGCTTTCTTGTTGATCCAGATAAAGCTCTTTCCCACACTGCACATGTCGATTAGCCTTATCTGCACATCCAGCACCTTGTAGTACATCTCGAGCTCTTTCCTTGTCGGTGTCCCTATATAGATTGTCCTAGTCATATCTGAACAGTATCCCTTATACTTGACTCCAAAGTCAATTACGCAGAACCCTTTCTGCAGTCTTTTGCTGTCAGGGTCATGGTGCGCTTCGCATGCATTCTTCCCTGACGCGACAACCGGCGGGAATGCCAGCTTAAGCCCCTTCCTATAGACATGGCTTCGCATGAATGCTGCGACCTCTGCCTCTGTCTTGAATCTTTTGAATTTCCAGAATGTCTTTTGCATTATCTCATCAGCAAGCGCACAGGCCTTCCTGATTATCCTGATCTCCTCAGTAGTCTTTACTGTCCTGAGCCTCAAACACATCCCAGACACATCAACATACCTGCCTCGCAATTCCTTCCGCAGAGCCTTATAGAAGTTCAGGCTTATTCGGTTCTTGTCAATCCCGATGCGCTTAGGCCTTCCTTTTATCGCTTTCCTGATCGCAGGCAACAGCCTCTTCTCTGCAACAGCGACCCTTACCTTGCTTGTCCTTTTCGCCCTGACATGCTCTGCCTTAGGCACCACAAGCACTGCCTTGTTCGGCGTCACAGCAAGCGCTCCGAATCCAGTATATTGTGAGAGATATACAAGATTAGGGTCTACATTATCCCCATCAAGGCTAAAGAATAACGCAAGACCTATCCTATTCTTCCGCATCTCTTTTTGGAACTCTTTCAGCCTCATATTTTTCAGATAGCTTTTAATACTATTTATAACTTATGCTCTTTTGCAATGCAGAAGTTCAAGCTGAAAAATGGGTTGACTGTCCTGTTCGAGCCGAGAAAGACAGATGCAGTCGCCATTGAGTTGTGCGTCGGCACAGGATCCAATAACGAGCACAAGAGCATTGCAGGTATTTCTCATTTCCTTGAACACATGGTGTTCGAGGGAACAAAAACAAGGACTTCAAAGCAGATAAGCGAAGCCATAGAGAACATCGGAGGCGAGCTCAATGCTGCCACATCAAAAGAGCGCACTTTCTATTACACCAAAGTGCCTAAGAATAAGGTAAGCATCGGCATGGAGATACTTGCAGATATAATCAAGAATCCCTTGTTCGAGCCCAAGATACTTGAGAAAGAGCGCAGGGTAGTGCTTGAGGAAATAAGGATGACAAATGACCAGCCCATCCTTTATCAGTGGGTACTTTTTGAGAAGAGCCTTTTCAAGCGTCACCCGACAAAGAATCCTATCTACGGCAGGTTTGATTCTGTCAAGTCCATAACAAGGAAGAATATGATTGACTATTTCAGGAAGTGGTATTCTCCAAAGAACATGATAATCTCAATTGTCGGTGATGTAAAACAGATAAGGAATCTGGTCAACAAACATTTCAGCGGCATGAAGCAAAGAAAAGTCCCAAAGATAAAAAAGACTATTGAGCCCAAAGACAAAAAGCCGACAATAACAAAAAATAAGAGAGACATCAACCAGGCATACTTTGTTCTCGGCTACAAGACAGTCCCAAGATCCCATAAGGATAGCTTTGTCCTTGACGTCATCAGCTCTATATACTCAAAAGGCCTTTCAGGAAGGATAAACGATGAGATCCGTGTCAAACGAGGGCTGGCATACGCTGTCGGTGCGAACCAGGAGGCAAAGAAAGACTTTGGATTCTTCTTTTTCTACCTTAACTGCGCAAAAAAGAACCTCGATCTTAGCAAGAGCATAATCCTCGACGAGATCAGGAAGCTAAGCAACATAAGCAACAAGGAGCTGGGCGAGGCAAAAGACCATATAATCGGGAGGAGTCTTCTGGATAAGGAGAATTCGCAGAAGCGCGCAGACGAACTTGCATTCTGGGAGTTCATAAAAGACGTAAAACTTGCAGACCAGTACACAAAGAATATAAGGAAAGTCACGAAAAAGGATATAATCCGCGTAAGAAACAAATACTTCAACAAGAATTATACTATGGTTGTGCTGAGCAAGTAATCAGAATTATTATCTCGTCACTTCAAAGCTCTGGACCTCCTCGAAGAGCTTCTTTGCTTTCTTGTTCTTCTCGAAGTGTTGCCGGACAGGCTCGAGCATCTCATTCACATACCCTGCGACAGCCTGTTTCAGGTCCATCGGGTGCAGGTCCCCTTTTGTATATACTTTGACAAGCTCATCATAACTATGCAATTCCAGGTCACCGCCGAACTTCTCAGGCCGTTTTATCTCGATGATAGGGAATTTCTCGAATACAAGGTATTTGCAGTACTCCATGACAGGGTTCTCCTCAGTCACCTTCTCAGGGCAGTATGCCTTCTTCATCTTCCGCGCAATATCCTCTTGCGTATCTGTCATGAATATAGCAGAATCGGGTATGGATTTCGACATCTTCATCTCGATTGCCTTTTCGATAGCATCCTTTTCGCCTTCTGGCGGAGCATTGAGCCCCATGAGCATATGGTGGTGCACGCACACCGGCTTCCAATACCCCAGTTTCGGTCCTATCTCCCTTGAGAGCATGTTAACTTTCCTCTGGTCCATGCCGAGCTGGCATATGTCTGCCTTGAGATAGAATATGTCTGCGCACTGCATGCAGGGGTAGAGTATCTGCGATGCCTGCAATACCTCTTCTTCTTTCCTGCCCATTATCTGTCCGCACCGCAATATCCTCTTTACAGTTGAGTTTCGCGCGACCTGCATCACCGTCTTCCAATAGTTCGTGTCCTTTGCAAGGTCTGATGCCCATATGAACTCGACATTGTCGAGGTCCATTCCTGTTGCCTTCCATATCTCTATGAGGTATTTGCCGACTGTCTGGATCTTTTCAAGGTCTCCGCCCATCTTATTGTTTGCCCAGCCATGCCAGTCAGCTACAAGCATCTTGAATTTGGAGCCTGCCTTTGTCATCTTGTTGATATTGATTGCCCTCATGATACCCTGTGCTATATGTGGGTGCCCGGATGGCTCGAAACCGTCATAAGCTACCAGCTTCTTGCCAGAATCAAGCATTGCCTTCAGGTCTTCATCTGTTATGATCTCTTCTCCGACTTCTCTTATCAGGCTGAGCTTTTCTTCAGTGTTCATTTTATTCATTGTTTGCCAATATTCTATTTAAAGCTAACTGAAAGAGTATCCTGTTTCTTTTAAAAATTTAGCAACCCTGAAAACAAAAAGATTTATATATGCCAATGAATATGATATTCTTACTATAGAGTAATTTACCTAGTTGTTATTACGATTAAAATTTCCAATAGAGGTGCTAAAATGGCTGAAGAAGAGAAACGCTTTGCAAGGGAACTGATTGGCAAGACTGTGGTCTCAAAGACAGGCAAGAAGTTTGGTGAGGTTGGTGACATCGTATTTGAGGTCAAATCAGGTGAGCTCATACATATGGTTCTTGTTAACCCTACACCTTACAGTGAGAAGCTTGAGCTTGAGAAGGACAAGACAGGCAATGTCCTGATACCTTTCAGCGCTTTGATGGCGATAGGGGATTTCATGGTGATTGCTGAAGAAGATATCATCTAAATTTTTTCTCTCTAATTCTGCATTTTTAAAAGAGAAACATTTATATTTGCTTGAAATTTATTTTTAGGCAGATGGAACACGCTATCTGGACAGAAAAATACAGGCCAAAAGACTTCAGCGAGGTCCTGGGCCAGGATGCTGTAGTGAGCAGGGTCAAGGCCTTTGTAGAGAGCAAGAACATGCCTCATCTGCTTTTTGCAGGTCCTGCTGGTGTTGGAAAGACATCTCTCGCTCTTGTCATAGCGAAGCAGATGTTCGGTGGCTCCTGGCATAACAATTTCCTTGAGCTGAATGCCTCTGATGAGCGGGGCATAGATATCATACGCAACAAGGTCAAGGATTTTGCACGTACAAGAGCTATTGGTGATGTTCCTTTCAAGATAATCTACCTTGATGAGTGTGATGCTCTCACAAGAGAGGCCCAGCAGGCCTTGAGAAGGACCATGGAGAACTATACCCAGACCTGCAGGTTCGTCCTTGCAGCGAACTACAGCAGCAAGATCATCGACCCCATACAGTCAAGATGCGCGATATTCAGGTTCAAACCCCTTCCAAAAGAAGATATATTTAAGCTCATAGCCAATATTGCAAAGAGTGAGAAGATAGAGGTCGACAAGAAGGCAGAGGAGGCATTGTTTGACATCTCTGCAGGGGATTGCAGGCGTGTCGAGAACATACTCCAGAGCTCTGCTGCAATCAGCAAGAAGATCACTGATGAGACGATATATTCCCTTGCTTCAGTCGCGAGGCCTAAGGAGATCAAGGAAGTGCTTGAGCTTGCCTTGAAGAACAAGTTTATCGATGCAAGAGAAAAGCTTCTCGATGTCATGCTCAATTATGGCCTTTCAGGCCTTGATGTGATCAGGCAGGTCCAAAGGGAATTATATAACATT
>JAHWIS010000008.1 GCA_019322385.1 Candidatus Woesearchaeota archaeon | reverse complement strand
AGAGACGCTCGAAAGCAAGAAGATGGGCATCGACAGCATTGTCAATATACACAGTGTCGACAAGATTCTTTCCATCGCCAACAATCCTCAGCTTGCCTGCTTTTGCGCGGGATATGATGCGGGGAATGAGGTGGTTATCACCAGGACCCCATATCAGGTGAGGCCGTAAAGAGACTGTGGCAAGCTCTTGTGAGTTTGCCTTGAGAACAATGTTTTCTGCAATTGCTTTTGTCTTTGGATAGTGTGAGATGAATTTTTTTGGATATGGCTCAGACTCATCAACACCGTCCTGGTCTGCATTGTTAAACACAACGCTTGGAGAGCTTGTGAATATGAGTCTCTTCACCTTGTTCTGAATGCAGGCATTGATTACATTCTTGGTCCCTATCACATTCGGGCGGTAGTATTCCTTGTATGAACCCCACACACCTGCTTTTGCAGCGACATGGAACACTGCGTCACATCCTTCTGAAGCATCAAGCAGCGCGCTCTTGTCAGTGATGTCTCCTCGGTGTGCCTTGATCCCAAGTGCTTCCAGCTCTGGGTAACTACCTCTGGAGAAACTTCGTACTTCGTGACCTCTTTTTACAAGCGCTTTAGCTATTGCCTTGCCAAGGAATCCGCCTCCGCCAGTGACGAGAATCTTCATGGTAGCTCCCTCCCTGCCCAGACAGCGAGCCTTTCACGGAATATCTTTGCATTGTGACGGATGTCGACTGGAAATGCAGGATGAAACATGACTTTATTGATGTTTGCAGTGTGGGGATATGATCTTCCCAGGGAAAGCAATTCCTTTCTTATCCTGCTCTCCTTGTTTCCTGGAACATTCTTCTCAAGCTCGACGCACAGCACAGGAACAACTTTGCTGCTATTCTTAACGCCGACAAGCGCTGTGCGGAAGACATCTGGATGTGTGTTGTAGATTGCTTCGCAAGGCAGGGTGAACAATGTCTCTTCCGTTGTCGTGACCCTGTGGGATTTCCTGCCGCAGAACCAGACCTTGCCGTCCTTGTCCTTGTAACCTACATCACCCATCCTGTGATAGAAGCCTTTGTTCTTCTCAGGTATCTTTGCCAGCGCAGTCTGTTTCGGACGCCTGTAATACTCCCTTGTCACGACAGGTCCTTTGACAGCGATCTCGCCAATCTCGCCTTCAGGCAGGACAAGGCTGTTTGACCATGACTTGATTGGAGTATCTGTAATCCTTATTATCTTAAGGTCCATGCCAGGCACTGGCCTGCCTATGCAGTTGCCTTTTCCTTTTTCAGTGAGAATGTTTGTCCTGCTGATTATCTCGTCGCTGCCGATGTTGCAGACTGGAAGCGCCTCTGTCGCGCCATAGGGTGTGAAAACCTGCACGCCAGGTGCTAGCATGCTCGAGAATAGCCTCAATGACTGTGTGCTTGCAGGAGCTCCTGCAGATATGACGCGCTTCAATGAAGGCAGCTTTATTTTTTTCCTGACACCATGCCTGCTGATCTTGTTTATCAGCGCAGGTGAAGCGAACATGTTTGTAGCATTGAACTTCTTGATAGCGTGTATTATCTTGCGAGGGTCTGCCTGGACCGGCCTTGCAGCATCCATGTCAGGGATTATCGCTGTCATGCCCAATGCAGGACCGAAAAGAGCAAAAAGAGGGAATGTCGCAAGGTCCTTCTCCCCTGGCTTTATCTTATAGACAGTCTGCTGATACTTTACCTGGCTGTCAAATATCCTGTGAGGATAGACAACACCCTTTGATATGCCTGTATTGCCGCTAGTGAACAGGATAGCTGCGGTCTCATCCGGCTGGGTATTGGCAATGTTGTATCTCTTGTGTTTTTTCGACGATAGAAGGCCTTTGACAGTGGGCCCGCCCCAGCCAAAGCGCTTTCCAGCAGTGACCAATACCTTTATTGATATTCTTCCCCATCCAAAGATGATCCTGGCGATGTGCGCCTTAGGGATACCGATAAATGCTTTAGGTTTAGCTGCATCAATGCATTTCCTGAGGTTCTTGATCCCTATTCCAGGATCTATCATCACAGGGACAGCGCCGATCTTGAAGAGCGCGAATGTAATAGCAAAGAAATCAACAGAAGGCTTTACCATGAGGACAGCACGCGTACCTCTTTTGATGCCTATCCTCTCGAGGCTGTGGGCGATGGCATCGCTCATCATATCCAGCTTCCTGAACGAACACTGCTCGTACCTGAACCCATCCTGCACAATGACTGCAGGAGAATCAGGCAATTTCCTCGCCATCTCCGGCAGATGGGAAGCAATGTTTACGGATTTGCCTTCAGCCATTCTTTCACCATCGGAACTATCTCTTCTCCAGCATCCTCCAGGACATAATGGCCTGCATCAGGGAAGCTGTGGACCTCTGCCTTTGGAAAACGCTTTTTCCACTCGCCCAGAAAATGGTGATCGAACACAAAATCCTTTTCTCCCCAGCAGATGAGCATAGGCTTGCCAGCCAGCGCTTTGAGATTGCTTTCGACCTTGCTGATTATCCTGTAAGAGGGGTCCTCTGGCTCCAGAGGGATGTCCTTTACAAAGTTATATACTGCAACCCTGTTGTCCCAGGAATCATACGGCGCAAGGTATGCCTGCCTGACTTTCTCGTCCATCGGCCTCTCGACGCAGAAACTTGCTGCTCCGCGCGAGAATGCGTTCAGCCCCTGGGCAAGGAAAGTGCCGAGAGGTGTGTTCCTTATGAGCCACAGCTGCCATGGGAATGATTTTGTCTTGGGAAGGTGGAATGCTCCAGTGTTGAGTATGACCAGCCTCTTTATCTTTTCAGGATGCCTTGCTGCAAATGCCATGCCTATCATCCCGCCCCAGTCATGCACGACAAGGGTGATGTCCTTATTGATGTTGAGATGCGAGAGCAATGTCTCGAGGTCAATGATGCGCTGCTTCAGCGTGTAATCATATTCATCCTCTCCTGGCTTGTCAGAGAGTCCGCAGCCTATATGGTCTGGTACAATGACGCGATATGAATCCCTCAGTGCAATGGCGAGGTTACGGTAATAGAATGACCAGCTAGGGTTGCCATGCACCATGACCACTGGCTCGCCTTTGCCTTCATCAAGATAATGATACTTTATACCGTCGAGATTCAGGAAGTTGCTCTTGAAAGGGTATAGTTTCTTTGAGATCTTCACCATTGCCACCCCAGTATCAGGCAATTGAGCCCGCTGCCTATCCCTCCAAAAACCACTTTGTCGCCGGGCTTAAGGAACCCCCTCTCATTTGCGATGGCTGCTGTGATCGGCAGTGAGACTGAACCTATGTTACCGAGGAACGGATAGGTGTCGAAATCCTGCTCAGGAGTCACGCCCATTGTCTTGCGCATCATCTCCTGGTTCTTCCTCGCAACCTGGTGGCAGATTGTCTTGTCCACATCATCTGAGGTCCAGCCTAACGTCTCCTTGAACCTCTGCCAGGTGCGTTCTCCGATCCTGACGCCGTTATTGAGAACTGCAGGAGCATCTGTACGCGCTATCTCCTGATATTTTCCATTACCTATCGGTTCCATTTCCCAGCGGCATATATCATTGAATTGCGGATCTGTACAAGCAACCCCTCCCAGGAGCTGCGGCTTCCTGGAATCAGAAAAAGAACCGTCAGTCAATATGACTGCGCTTGCTCCTGACCCTCCGGTGAAAGTCGCTGCAGACCTGATAAATTCATCCATGCGCGGATTCTCAAGCAACTGCTTTATGGTAAGCTCATTGATGTGCGGGGATGTTTCACACGATACAACCATCCCTGCCTTGATCTGCCCAAGCTCGATCTTGTTCGCGATCTCGATGATTCCATTGACTGCTGCCAGACAGGCATTGCTTATATCATACATTGTGGCATCTGGGCTGACTCCTATATCTGCCCCGATGTTGCAGGCTGTGGCTGGCTCCAGCTGTGTCTTGAAAACACTTGTGTAGATGAGAGTTCCTATATCTTCAGGTCGCACATTCGACGCTGCCAATGCTTTTTTTGCAGCAGAAATAGATCCCTTGATGGTAGGGTATCCTGGCTCCCACCAACGCCTTTCCTTGACGCCTGTCCATGCCTCGATCTGTCCTTCCGGTATGTTTAGCTTTTCGTAGAGCGGAGCAAGCCTCTCCTCGATCTGCTGTGATGTCACTACTAACTGCCCAAGCTCATACCCCATTGAATCCAGATAAACCTTTGAATACCTCATTGTTGTCTTTCCTTATTCTTTTTATGCATCCTGAGCGAAAAATCCTTCATCTGATAGATTATCCTTCCGTCGACAGTGAGGAAACCTTCTGCAAACATCACCTTGTTATCATCATCGACTGAAGTGACCCAAGCATCCACTGTCACGAGGTCATCTTTTGGGATCACCTGACCGCGATAGACCCATTCATGCTTCATGCCAGGCACGATAGTTATCATGTCCTGGTCTTCCTCACACCCCCACTTCTCGAATGCGATGAATTTCATAAGCTGCAGCATGGACTCAAGCCCAAGCGAACCTGGGATCACAGGGTCCTGGTAGAAATGTGCCTTGAAGAACCATGATTCTGGCTTGACTTTCATGGTGCCGCGGACAAATCCCAGCCCATGAGGCCCTCCATCTTGAACAAAAAGCTCGATGTTATCTATCATCCGGAGCATGTCATCCGGGAATGGCGGTTCAGTCGGATAGGCACATCTCTTTGCCCTTGTTATCTCTGCTTCTGTCGGTTTATAAACTTTTGCGTCGCGGATGCCAATCTGGTCTGCCAAAGCCTCATCAGAAAAGAAACCAAAATATGTGTTGCCTTTGTAGACGCTCTTTCCTCTGCATTGCACATCAAAATCAAAGTGCTGTATTATCATGCCGCCTGAGCTCGAGACATTTGTTGATTTCACTTTTGTGGTGAGCATGCCTGCATCGGTAGGGATAGGCTCGTACTGGACAGCGCTTCCGCCCAGGTTGCGGTAATGAAGATCCTTTTCGCTTGTCAGGGCAGACCCCATATATGCAGAGTACCACCCGCAGGGCTGGAGTGCAATCTCAAGCAGCACTGCAAAAGACATGAAACCCTGCCTGTTGGATGAGAAATACCATTCATCCTCTTTAACATCATACTGTGACTCTATTGTCCCGCCTGGGATCATCTTCCATTTTTCTGCATTCACTTCAGTTACACGGTCAAGGACCTTGTATGGTGGACCTGGCAGACGCGCGATAACGCGCTCCTTGTCGAATACCTTATAGCGATCGCCAAATGCTTCAGATGGGCTGCCGATAGAAAAAGCCAGTATGCTTTTATTATCGTAAATGGCTGGTTTTTTGATGTTTTCTTGGATAATTATTTTTTCTTTTTTGTTTTTCCAGAGGGAAACTATCTGATCTTTGGTTGCTCCGGTCAATCGGATTGACATGTTGTCCATCTCCACAACCATCCTGCCGTCTGCATACATGAATGCATCTGCTATTGCATATGGCTCTGGACGGTATCCAAGCTCTTTTATGATTATCTCATAGGAAGCTTTCTTTGTGCTTTCAATAACCTGTCCGCGGCATTTGAGAGAGCTGTTGACTCCAGGCACTGGCTCCCAGACAGCCTGGCCGTCTTCTGCAAGCCAGCCCATCCTATTCAGGAATATGCGCAATGCATGCATGCAGCATTCATACATCAGGGTGCCTGGCATGACATTGTCGTCAGAGAAATGGCATGTGAGGAACCAGTCATCAGGATGGATGTCTGCTTCTGCGCGGATAACACCCAAGCCAAAACGGCCTCCTTTTGGATCGAGGTGCTGCACCCTGTCGATCATCTTCATCTTGCCGCCAGGTATTGTATACGGCTTCTTTAGTTCGAGGCCTTTAAACAATGGACCAAAGCATCCCTCAAGGTCACCTGAACGCAATGCATTGATCTGGCTGTCGCTATATGACTCCACGCTCATAGGCACCAGCTCCACCCAATCGTCGGGAAGGGACTTGGGCATGGGCTTCTTGTCCAGGCTGGTCAGGATGACTCCCTGGCCGGCGTCAAGCTCCTGCTGTGTAAAGAAGCCTGCGCAGCCATCCCTCATCGTCAGTACAGGCTTGCCGTTAACAGTTCCGTCAAACTCAAACCTGAACAGATATGTGTCGCCTTGCGTGAAAAAGTTAAGTATCCTTATGTCATAGCGTATGACGTCGCCAGGCTTTGGCAGGTGATCATGGAAAGCAATGGTCGCATCCAGCAGGCGATAGACTGCAAGGCCTTTGGCCTTGAAGTCGATACCTAAGAATCCTGAAAGGAAGAGATCTGCCTGGCCTGCTTCGACTGCGTCGCAGGTAGGGATGCGGCCGCCGTCAAGATACCATCCGTCGTGAAGCACATCATGCTCTGTGACGACCCGTCCTGATGTAAGTGAAAGCGGCTCTCCTTCTATCTCGAGGATGCGGTCGACAAACATCATCGGTTCGTCAGGAAGCCTTACCCTTGTAGGATAGTTGTCTATCTCAGCATATTTCGGGCCGAGGACATTCCCTATCTTGCCGATTGCAAATTCCATGCACTGCTCCTTGTTGAGCGACCTGGGGATTTCCTGAGGGATTGTTACAGCTTCAACTTTTTGTTCGACTGCTGCTGGTGTTGGCGATTGTACTGGCTGTGGAACTGAAACATCCGGCAGCGAAGTCCCTGCTGTCTGCAGGATCTTCATCTGGAATGCAAGATTGTTTGAGAATGTCTCGGCAATGCCCCTTGAAAGGCGGAGGAATGTCTCATGCGCCTGGGCCTTTGCAGCCTGCGCTGATTCAAACTGTGTGGTGGGGGAATCTCTCGACGATACAACTGCTGTCGGTGCTTCAACTGCAGGCACTACTGCAGAAGGCTCTTCAGCCGGAACTGCTGGCGTTGCTTGTTGTGGCGGGACAGCGGCAATCGGCTGTTCTTCTCTTGGTGGAGGAATTGCTGGGGCTGGCTGCTTGATCTTCTTTGTTTCTGGGAATGGTATCTTGAAAGGCCTTCCTCCGACAGGAACTGTAATTGATTTTTCTTCTGTTCCTGAAGGAACGATTTCTGGCTCTTCATATTTTTTTAAAAGTGAGCTCAGATCTACAGGCACTCTCTCTGCTACAAGTGCTGCGAGGAGACGCAGTACTGACGAGACCTCGTTCTGTCCTGGATAGTTGGCAGACATCGCAAAATAAGGCTTGCCAGCCAGTATCTTGCTGATCATCCTTGTGCAGGAAGCGCCTGGACCTATCTCGATGAAGATGCGGGCTCCGGCGTCATATGCTGCATTGACAGTCTTTGGGAAGTCAATGCCTTCAACAGCGTGCGCAAGTATTGAATCTGCTGCATTGTCGCTGGTCATCTCGTACTTTTTTCCCCAGGAACCGCTATAGAAACTTGTACCTTCAGGAGGATACACCTTGAACAGGTGGATGCCGCGGTACTGCCTGTCAACCTCCTTGACAACATCGCAGTGCGCGATTGTGGCCTGCTCAACAGGCAGGAAATTGCAGCCAAGATCCTCGACGAGTTCCAGCACTGCCTGCTTGTCCCCTCCGACAACACATTCATCAGGTGTGTTTATGATCAGGAGATAAACTTTTTTCTTTCCTTCGAGAGACTCTTTGACTTTTTTCGCAGGTACATTAACCACACCTACTACCCAGTCCACTTTGCTGTTGTCTGGAAGCTTCCATGCCTTCTTCACTGCATTGAAAGGTCCTGCGAGCTCATCAGTAAAAAGGCTCGAGTCGCCCATCCTCTTCATCATGAAATCCCTCTCTTTCCAGACGCGCATGGACAAAAGGCTGGT
>JAHWIS010000107.1 GCA_019322385.1 Candidatus Woesearchaeota archaeon | reverse complement strand
GTGGCAGAACCACCTTTTATGGTACCGAAATTGATAGTGGGCCTTGAGAGATACTTGTGAAGCTGATGTTTCAGGATGTAGTGGTCAAGCTTTGCGATGAACTTCGACATGTTTGCAATCGCGCTTATGCCTTTGTGAGGTGTCGAGCCATGGGACTGTTTTCCTTTTGCTGTTATCTTCACATTCAGGACGCCTTTCTCAGCAACAGTTATCTTCTTCATCGCGCCGCAGACATCAGGGATTATGACGAAATCAGGGGAGATTATTTCCTCACTGAGAAGATATTTCAAACCCATCAAAGAGCCTTTCTCCTCATCAGCTGCAAAGACAAACACATATTGGTTCTGCAGTTGCTTCTCTATACTCTTCAGGTAGTCGAGAACCAGGAGGATGGCAGCAGCCTGCCCTTTGTCATCGCATGCGCCCCTGCCGTACAGGATGTTGTCCTTAATGACTGGCTTGAAAGGGTCAGTGTCCCAGCCGTCGCCAGCAGGAACGACATCAAGATGCGTTGATATGAGGATCTTTTTCCCTTTTTCATAACCTACTCTTGCAATGACGTTTGTCCTCTTTTTTTTCTTCTCATGCAGCTTGCACTTCACGCCTATCTTTGAGATGCGCTTCTTGATGATCTTTGCAGCAAGATACTCGTTGCCTGGAGGGTTGACTGTCTTTGCGCTGATCAGGTCGCACAGTATCTTTGTGTAGATTTCTTTCCTTTGCTTGATGAAGTCTTGAGCATTCATCAGATCTCCCCATCCAGCTGACTCGTCACTTGATCTTCTTGCTGAGCTTGAGGTTCAGCACAAGATCGTCAAGCTTCTTCAGGTCATATTTTATAGAATCAAACTTCTTCCGCAGCTCACCGCCAGCAAAATCAAAGAGCAGAAGCTCATCATAAAGCTCAGAGACAAGCTCCTTGAGCTTGACAGATGTCTTGTAGTCCCCCTTGATCGCAGAGTTGATAGACTTCCTGACGAGTTCTCCAGTGAGGTCAATAAGGCCCATGAGGTAGAACTCAGGATCCAGCTTGAGCTTTGTGTTGGTCGGTATGCGGTTGTTCTTCATCAGCTCATAGAAGCAGAGAGCCTCTACATACTCCTGTACTGCGACCTTGTAAGAGCCTGAACTCAGAAGTTTGGGATGTTTTGCAGTAGATACAAGCTTCTTGAATTCCTTGTTCATGTCAGAGACTGATTTGCCAGCAGACCGCATGTCCTTCCTATGCAGGGCATAGATGACTTTCTTGGAGAGCTTCACCACATCCCTTGAGGTGCGGATCACCTTGTCCCTCTGCTGTTCATAAGCATCAATCTTTGATTTTATTGATTCCAAATCCTTTTTGTCAAGCATGGTAACACCGATTTTTAAACAGTCCCTGTTCTGTTATAAATCTTACGTTTTGGAGCTTAATTCGGTAATTTGACGTCCAGAATAAAGCGAAACATTTATATACTCAATTCCTATTTAGAGGCATGTATGGCAAGTGCATTTAGAGGTGTAATAGAATTTTTTGTTAGGTTGGGAATCTATGATGTAGTACTTCCTTTCCTGCTTGTTTTCACGCTTGTTTTTGCGATCCTTGAAAAGTCAAAAGTGCTTGGCACTGAAAAGACAAAGGATGGTGAGTTCACAAGAAAGAACCTGAACTCAATGATTGCATTCGTGGTCGCTTTCCTTGTTGTAGCATCCTCAAGGCTTGTGGCAGTGATAAACGAGACCATGGCAAACATGGTATTGCTGCTCATGATGAGCGTGTGCTTCCTGCTGCTTATCGGAAGCTTCATGAAAGAGACAAAAGAAGGGGTGTTCCTCCAGAAAGGATGGCAGACCTTCTTCACAATAATCATGTTCATAGGGCTCTTGCTTATTTTTTTCAATGCCCTCGGATGGCTGGAGCCTGCATGGAACTGGCTTGCATCGCATTATGACAGCACAACTGTAGCATCTATAGTCCTTGTTTTGGGCATGATCGGTTTTGTATATTGGATCGTGAAAGAGCCGAAAGCAAAGAAAGCTGCTGCAGAAGAAGCATAATCAAAAAACTAACAATACCTAAAAAAGGAGGTCAATAAAATGGTAAATGGTTACCCTTACGCTACTGGCACTGGAGGAGGAGGCATCTTCAGGAACATCTTCTACAGACTTGAATACTGGGGCTTATCCGACGTGATATTACCATTCATCCTTGTATTCACAATCGTATTCGCGATAATGCAGAGGGTAAAGCCGCTAGGCTCAGAGGAAGGAAGGAACAAACCTTTCAATGTGGTGATCTCGCTTGTGATGGCGCTAGCGGTCGTGATACCTCACGTACTCGGTTATTATCCTGCAGATGCTGACATCGTCAACATCATAAACAATGCACTGCCGCAGGTCTCTATAGTGCTTGTGGCCATACTGATGGTATTGTTGATTGTCGGACTCTTCGGTGGAAGGGCAGAGTGGGGCGGAAAGCTCTCTGGTTGGGTAGCATTCTTCGCATTCATCATTGTCATATATATCTTCGGAAGGGCAGCAGGATGGTTCTATTATCTGCCGAACTGGCTATACTGGCTCGACAACCCAGACACGCAGGCAATGCTGATAGTGGTGGCCATATTCGCGATAATCATCTGGTACATCACGAAGGAGCCCAAGAAGGATAATGCGGAGACCGGCTTTGATAAGTTCGGAAAGGCCTTCAAGGACATGTTTGCAAAAAAGGACTGAGTCCTTTTTTTTGTTTTTATTATCGATATATTATATCAGTAATCACCAATAAAAGGGGTAGAGAATGGCGACATTTTTGGATATAGGTCTTGCGCAGCATTTTTCAGTGATATTCCCTGTGCTTCTTGTATTTGTCATCGTATTCGCACTTCTCGAGAAATCAAAGATATTCGGAGAGAACAAAGGGCTGCACTCATTGATAGCCCTTTCAATCGCTATAATGATGCTGTTCGTGCCTGGCGTAGTGCAGGTCATTGCAGTGATGGCGCCATGGTTCGTGCTGCTGTTCCTGCTCATTATCTTCTTTTTCCTGCTTCTGCTGTCGTTCGGAACAAAGTGGGAGTCCATAGTCAGCTACGCGTCAGGCGGGTGGGAGACGCCACATTGGTTCCTGCTCATAATCGCAGGCATAGTATTTGTCGGCGCACTCGGCGCAGTGTACGGTGGGGCCTTACTGCCTTTTTCTGAAGAGCCTGGAGCTGAACCAACTGAGGTTGGGGAAGAAGGCCTTGCAACAGACACAGGAGACTTCAACCAGAATGTAGGAAGGGTGATATTCCATCCAAAGACACTAGGTCTTTTATTCCTGCTGATGGTAGGTTCCCTGACTATACGGCTTCTTTCAGTATCAAAACAATAACATAGAAATAAAGATAAAAATAAAATTATTATTCTGATGTGTGCTTCTTCATATCATCTGTAATCCTGGAAAGTTCAGAGACATTCTCGATGAATCCTGGCAGCACTTTCTGGAACACTTTTTCCAGAGCTTTTACTTCAGTGCCTACCTCTCCGATGTGCTTGTCGTACTCTCCTACACGTTCCAGCACAGAGGTGTGCATCTTGTCGAAGTCATCCTTCATCGACTTCACAGCAGTCTCGATCTGGGTTATCCTTGTCTCTGTCTTGTCTTTCCATTCTACAATGCGGTTGATATTCTCCATGAGATCGGTCCATTTCTCTTCGATGATCGCCTCTGCAAGCTCTTCGATGCGCTCTGTATCAGCGGAAGGCTCAGCAGGCGGAAGCTCTTCGCCTGGATAAGGTGCTGGAGCAGGAGCTGCAGCGCCTGCGGCAAGAGGTTGTCCTGGAATATTTTCTGGCATTTTACCACCTTCAGTATCAAACGGTCTTTTTGTCTGCATCCTTATATCTGCCTGGTTCATGGCATCAAGGATCTGGTTAGTATTATAGCCCTGCCTCTGAAGCGTCGCAATGACCTGATTGTTGGTGAGGCCCTGTTGCCTCATGCTTAGCACAGCTTCAGTAGGAGTGTCTTCGGGCATGCGCTGATAATAGGGGAGCGTGTTTTTAAATGTTTCGTCGGATTAGTGTTCTGGTTATGAAATGGTAATGAAAAGAAGAAACAAAAATTATAATCCTAATTTGGAAACAATATCCTCTGTTACCTGCTCACCATACCTGGTTGCAAGATAGCGTTCATTCTTGTCTCTTTCTTCAGGAAGAGGTGAGCTGGGATAGTTGAAAAAAGTAGGATACTTCATGTGTTCTCCAGAAGAATCTTCTTTTCCAAAGCCATTGAATCCTTTTTCGTTCAGACTGATCGGCCATCCATCCTCGTTTACCATCTTGATATCTATCGAGCCAGGGACGTCTGCATCGCCTTCCCAATCTGGATTGCCTTCCACAAGCATGCTTATTTCCAGATCACCTGTTGTCTCGGCATCTGTGCCTTCACGCAATGTGACACCTGGAACTCTCAATCTGTATGTATGTGAATCCTCATCGCCACAAACAACAGTGACATTGCCTTTCTGTATTATCTGATTCTTAGGGCAATAATCTGTCTCTTTTCCGTTCTGCGTAACATACGCGCCTATTGTCTTTAGGTTTGTTTCGAGCCTTGACGGCTGCTCTTTGCATCCTGTGGCTGAAAGCAGACTGATAGCTGCGGTCAGCAAAGCATATTTTATTGTCTTTATCATTGGTATCACCTTTATTTTTGTTATTACTAAGTAGTGGTATGAACTATATAAATTCTCTCTTCCCTTTAGGGGGAAATATTCGCTATCCCTTTAGGGGGAAATAATAGAAAACATTAAATACAAGGCCTGATTAGTTATAATCATGAACTTAGAGCCTTTACGTGAACTGGGTCTGACTGAGGGAGAGATCAAGGTATACACTGCTCTTATCAGTCTTGGAGAGACTACATCAGGACCGCTGGTCGAAGAATCAGGAGTCTCTGTTTCTAAGGTATATCAGATACTTGATAGGCTGGCAAAGAAAGGTCTTGCAAGCCACATAGTCAAGAGAAAGACCAAATACTTCAGAGCGGCAGATCCTAACAGGCTTTTTGTGTATCTTCAAGAGAAACAGAATCTGTTGAAAGATCAGGAGAAAGACCTCCAGAAACTTATCCCAGAATTAGAACTTAGACATGAGATCGCTAAGACTGAAGAAACAGCACAGGTGTTTGACGGCTTGCGAGGAATCCAGACAGCAAGGGAAAGGACACTAAAGATCATGAAGAAGGGGGATGAGATGTGGGTAATAGGAATAGCAAAGACACCTTATGACCGGCTTACACCGTACTTTGCAGAGTATCATAAAAGAAGATATGAAAAAGGGATAAAATGCCATTACTTGTATAATGAATATGCAAAGGAACCTTTCGGCAAAAAATCAGCGGCATATCCTTTGAGTGAAGTGCGTTACATGCCTGAAGGCATAATCACACATGCATGGATGGAGATCTATGCAGATACAGTGACAATAGGGATAAACAAAGGCAAATCTTTCTCTGTCGTGATACAGAACCAAGAGGTCGCTGATTCATTCAAGAATTATGCAAAATTATTGTGGAGCATAGCAAAAAATGCCTGAAGAGAAAAAAGAGGGGAAAAAAGAAGAGCAAGCAGTTGTAATCGGTAGGTTGCCGAGGGATGTGAAGAAATACGGTACAAAAGGAGCTATACTTCTCGGAAGGCAGTATGTGGAGAAGTTGGATAGGCTGTTTCTGGACAAGAAGGTGTACATGGACATCTCAGGAGCACATGTTGTTTTGATTTGCGGCAAGAGGGGCGGCGGCAAGTCCTATACAATGGGAGTGATGGCTGAAGGGCTTTCTATGCTCGAGCCTGCAGTAAAACAGAACCTGAGCATCATACTGTTGGACACGATGGGCATCTATTGGACAATGGGCCATGCGAACCAGAAAGAAAAGGAATTACTGGACCCTTATGGACTCAAGCCGCATCCTGTCGACCTCAAGATATTCACGCCGGCAAAATATTACGAGGAATATAAGAAGAAAGGTATCCGTACAGATGTGGCTTTCTCTATCGAGCCGCACCAGATAACAGGCGAGGATTGGTGCGTTGCGTTCAAGCAGGACAAGTATTCTTCAAATGGTCTGTATATCCAGGAGATAGTGGAGCAGCTCAGCGAGAAGAAAGACAAGTTCTTCATGAAGGACATACTTGGTTTCATCGATGCGGATAAGGCGACAGATGCAATCACAAAATCTGCAGTGAAGAACATGTTCACAACAGCAGAAGGATGGGGAGTCTTTTCAGAGAAAGGGACGCCGATAGATGACCTTGCAAAAGGCGGACAGATAGCAGTGCTTGATGTAAGCTGCTATGCTACAATGCCTGGAGGCTGGGATGTGAAGGCGCTTGTCGTGGGAATCGTGTCGCGGCACTTGTTTGTAACGCGAATGGCTTATCGAAAGGAAGAGGAGCTTTCTGATATCAAGTATCTTGAAGAGTATTTTGAAGAGAAGACTGCAGCAGAGGCAGAGAAGCAGAAGATGCCGTTAGTGTGGCTTGTCATCGACGAGGCTCATGAGTTCCTGCCAAAAGACGAGAAGGCTGCGAATGCAGCGACAGAGCCATTGAAGGTAATCATGCGGGAAGGAAGGCAGCCAGGGATATCCCTTGTTGTCGCGACGCAGCAGCCAGGAAAGATACACACAGATGTGATGACTCAGTCAGATACTGTCTTGTCTCACAGGATAACTGCGCGTCTTGATGTGCAGGCGCTCGGATTGCTGGCGCAGAGCTATATGGAGCATGGCATAGAACGAGCGATGAACAACCTGCCTCCATTGAAAGGTACTGCTGTAGTGTTTGACGATCTTAATGAGAAGATAATGATGATGCGGGTTAGGCCGCGTTTTACATGGCATGGCGGGTCAAGCCCGACAGCAATGAAAGAATGATCCCTTTTTTTCTGCTAGTTATTATTCTGCTATCCTGATTTAAGGTCTTTCAGCAGAAGCCTGATCTGTTCTTTTATGTAATCCTCTTGCTGGAGCCTTATGTTAAGGTCCTTGAACTGTGCCTCTACCTGGTCCTTTATCATCTTAGTGGCGCCTTCGCGGGTTATGAAATTGACAGGCTCCCAGATGTTGATGTATTTCTGCAGGACAGCGACATCCTGACGCTTTGCGCATTCCTTGAGCTCACGCACAATGATTTTCATCTTGTCAACAATGTCTGTGATCTGCTTCCTGAGCTCATCCATCTCTTCATGCGTTGTCTGTATCTCTGTCATGACCTTCTTGTTGTTGTTGAGCATGTTCTGGTCAGTGACCTGTGTTTTCTTCCTGATGTTCGTGTACCGCTCTTCCAGGACCATGAGCCTTCGGCCTATATTGTTAAGCTCGCCAGCAAGATCAGAAACAGCCTTGTTGATGTCAACACCTGCTTTCTTTGGCTTTGGGGCAAAGAGACCTGGCTTTTTTGCAGGGGCCTCTGGAGCTTTCTCGGGCAGTTCTGTAGGAGCAGCCTCTGCTGAAGGCATTCCAGGTGGTGCAGCAGGTTGTTCAGGCATTTTTAAACCACTTTTCCATTAATCACAATTTTTATAAAACGCTCTATCTTGTAGTGTTTTTACGATATCAGATGTCTACCTGTTCATCTGTACAATAATAAAGTTTTGTTAGTATGGATTAGTAGTGTATCAATGTTCAGCAAAAAACGGTGATCCAATGGCGATGTTTGAAGGGAGACTGCCCCTATATGGATATGAGGTTGCGCGGGAAGGAGAAGACAATGTCATGCGCGTCAATTATGAAGGCGCACCGATGGTACCTTCTATAGAAGACAATCCCCGCGTAATGTCCAGGACATGCGACAATCTTGTCGAATCAAAGAACGTGACAAAGATCGTGTTCATCCAGAAACGGGAGTATGAATACGACTATAACCAGACAGCACTTCTCAAGGAGGTCGCACTTCTCTATGACAAGCTCTCAAGACAGAAGGAGATGTTCACGCTGCAGGCCCTGCAGGTGGATGTTGTAGCCAAGCAATTCGTGAACAAATGGTACACAGAGATACAGAAGCTGATATTCCAGACGCTACGCTCTGACCCTATAGGAATGTATGTAGAGCTCAAACGGCAGCTTAGGGAAGAACGGCTTACGCACATGAAGCTGGTTGACGAGAAGCTGAAACCAGGGGTAGAGCATTACATGCAGGTGCTGGCTTATCTCCTCGACCTTCTCGATAAGACAAGGCTGATAACGATCGCAAAGCCGTTCCTAGCAGGTTATCGCGTCGGGGACAGGGACATCTACAGGAACTTTTTCCATCCGATGATAAAGCCTGACTTCATGTGGACAAAGCTGATGGCAAACTTCCCGCCAGAAGGGGAAGAGATGGACAGCTACACCATCGGCGCGGACACCGAGATAACGATATTCAAACTGCCTGATTCTGTGCAATACATATACCACATGACACCGCCGGAGTTCAAGCTATCCGAGGACGAGTATGAGATACTTGACCTTGCGCGCAACATACTCGCAGAGCACAAGCCTACAAGGCAGGAATTCACAGACCCTGAAAGGATGAGGGAGGTTTTCATCAATGTCGGGCGCGACCTGATTGCAGAGCTTGTCGCTTACCGTAACCTGAAGATGTCTGAAGAGGGGATGGACAAGCTCGCGAAGATACTTGTCAGGTACACGATCGGCTTCGGCCTGGTCGAGGTTCTGCTACAGGACGAGAAGATACAGGACATTTCAGTCAACAGCCCGCAGGGAAGGCTGCCGGTGTTCATAGTGCATGCAGACTATGCAGATTGCGTCACTAATATCATATCTACAGTTACGGAAGCAGAGAGCTGGGCAACAAAGCTCAGGATGGTATCAGGCAGGCCGCTTGATGAGGCGAATGTCATATTAGATACAGAGCTGGAACTGCCAGGCGCTTCTGTGCGAGTCTCGACGATAACAAGGCCCCTTGACCCGACAGGTCTTGCTTTCTCTTTCAGGCGACACAGGGACAAGCCATGGACACTGCCATTGTTCATCAAGTATAAGATGATCAACCCGCTTGCGGCAGGACTGCTGAGCTTCCTTATCGACGGCACGCGAAGCATGATGGTGTGCGGGACCAGGTCGAGCGGAAAGTCAAGCTTCTTGAGTTCATTGTTGATTGAGATAATGCGGCGCTATAGGATAATAACTATCGAGGACACTATGGAACTCCCGACAATATCCATGAGGAAATTAGGGTTCAATATCCAGCCGATGAAAGTGGCATCAGCTCTTGCAAAAGGGAGCAGCGAGATGAGCGCAGAAGACGGCATACGAAGTACACTTCGTTTGGGCGACAGCGCGCTTATCGTCGGTGAGGTGCGTAGTAAGGAGGCGACAGCACTCTATGAAGCGATGAGAGTCGGTGCTGCAGCCAACGTAGTTGCAGGGACGATACACGCAGATTCACCATTTGGATTGTTTGACAGGGTAGTGAATGATATAGGGATCCCTAAGACAAGCTTCAAGGCAACAGACATAGTCGTTGTCGCGAATCCAATCAAGTCAGCGGATGGTCTTCACAGATACCGTCGAGTGACTCAGATAACAGAGATAAGAAAGCTCTGGCAGGAAGACCCTATGCTTGAACATGGCTTCATCGACCTGATGAAATACGAGCCGAAAAAGGATGAGCTCGTCCCGACAGATGAGCTGCTTGACGGCGATTCAGAGATACTCAAGGCAATCGCAGCAAACATCCCTGACTTTGCAGGGAACTGGGATGCTTTGTGGGACAATGTGGTTTTGCGGGGAGAACTTAAGGAGATGCTTGTCAAGAAGGCAGAAGAGCTCGACGACATGGACCTGCTTGAAGCGCCATTCGTGATAAAGAGCAATGACCAGTTCCACATGATATCGGAAGAGGTCAAGGAAAGTAAAGGAAAGCTTGATACTAAAGAGATAAAGAGAAAATGGGTCAACTGGCTCGAGCGTGAGCTGAAGAAAAGAAAACTTAATAAAGGCAAAACCGAATTCAATCCATACGGATTAAGCTATTGATCTTAAAAAAAGAGGTACAACATGCCAGGCTTTTTAGAGAAGATAGGTCTTTTGAAGAAGAAACCTGCAGCGGTTCCCAAAGCAGGAGCTGCGCCAGGGGTAAAGGTAAAAAAGAAAGGGTTTGACCTCAATCTCTACATGAAGGCAGTGAGCATGTTCTTCAGCGATTTCTTTGGCAAGAAACTGCCATACTTCTTCAAGAACATAGGACCATCATTCAAGAAATTCCCTGCATGGTGGAAGAAGACTCCTCAAGACGAGCAACTGGCTTATGGACTGCTGGTGCTAGGGGATGTTATGCTTGTTGTTGGGATAGTTCTGTTGGTGCTTGTGTGAGAACTAGTTCTATTTTGCCAATCCAGTAACATTATAGACCTGCAATGGTCTTGATTTGCCTTTGACAGTTATCTTCTCGAGTTCTTTTACTTTTACTGATCGCTTTATTTCTGCGTATGTGCTCTCTGTAATCAAGATCTGATTTGCTTCTGCAGCAGAGCAGAGCCTTGAAGCTATATTCACACTGTCGCCTATGACTGTGTAGTCCATCCTCTGCCTCGAGCCGATGTTTCCGACGACCATGTCACCTGTGTTGATGCCGACGCCCATCTCGACCTCAATGCCGAACTTCTTCTTGAACTTTTTTGAGAGCTCTTTCTGTGCCTTCTGCATATCAAGCGCTGTCTTGATCGCCTTGAGAGCGTGAGTCTCTGTGTATACAGGAGCCCCGAAAACCGCCATTATCTCGTCGCCGACAAACTTGTCGAGAGTTCCCCTCTGCTTCAGGATTATTTTTGACATTGTCTCGAAATGCTCATTGAGTATCTCGACAACCTCTTCTGGATCGAGTTTCTCTGATAGCTCTGTGAAGCCACGCAGATCAGAGAACAAGACTGTCAATTCCCGTTTATCTGTCCTCAAGAAATCCTTTTCAGTGTCTGACATTATCTCTTCGATGACATCAGGACTGACATAACGCTGGAATGCCTTTTTCAGCTCGGTCTTCTCCATGTCTTCGAACACTGCAGAGTCTGACTGCTTTGCGATAGCGTTCAGAAGATTCTTGTCGACCCTGCTGAAACCGCCGTTTGTGTTTGAGTTGATCACTCCGAATACGCCTAGTGTGTCATCGCTGACGACAATAGGTGTGCAGATCGCTGACTTGATATCTTTGGTGAGGTTCTTGAACTCGGTCAACTCTCCCTGGTTCAATGTCGAGCGTGACATGTCATAGATTGTGTCTGAATTATTATGCACAAATGTCGAGGACTTGAGCTTTCCAGAGACCTTCAGTTCTGTCTTGTTGGTCTTCTTGTCGTACAAGAAGAAGAACGCGAGCTTTGCATCGATGACCTGGATCAATTCCTGCAGGATCGCGTCTATCAGTGTCTTGAAATCCTTGATAGTGTCCCTGATCCTGTCAATCTTATTGATTGTCTCTAGCTCTTTACTCTTCTCTTCAAGCTCATCATGGCCTTTGGAATGCTCTATAGCAGATGCTGTGAACCTGCATATCATATTGAAAAGTATAAGGTCGCGCTTCTTGAAAAGATGCTTGCGCTTGTTCATGATCATGAAGACTCCTACAGGATCCTTGCCGAACATGAGCGGCAATGCGATTATGTTCTTTATCCTGCATCTCCGCAGCCTCTTGTGAAGCCTTGTATCGTTTATGATGACTGGTTTTCTTGTCTTGATTATGTTCTCACAGACATCCCTGACCAGTGTCTTGTCCTCAAACTGTTCAGATGTGTTTGTGGCGCCGTATTCAAATGGGGCTGAGCTGTCCTTGTTGTGCAGGACTATAAAGCCGTGTTCAACAGTCAGGGATTTTACAGAAAGCAATAGGATCTCTTTCAATAGCTGGTATTTGTCGCTTGTAGCTGTCTCTAGCTCGAAAAGAGCATTTAGAACCTGTAACCTGTTGCCTTGAGAGTGTATCTTAGCAACTAGTTTCTTTATCTTGTCAGCTCCAGCCATTTTTAAAGGTTTTTATCCTGATGAAGTAGTAAAAAGCTAGTGGAGGTATTTAAATCTTTCTATTTTTTTGATTTTGGTTTAAAAAGGCTCCAGAAACGCCTATTATGCAGTATTTAGGGCTTATTGAGCCCTATCCTTGCATAACCTTTATAAACGGCGGGTCTATATCGCGGTCTATGGACACAAAACAGCTTCTAAAAGAAGTGATAGCCCGGATAAAGCCAGCAGATGAGAAACTGCTCAAGGAAATAGATGAGTTCATCAAAAAGCTGAATTCTGAGATCAAGAAGAACAAGGTAAAGGCAAAGGCAGTTGTGGGGGGTTCGATAGCAAAGGACACCTATCTTGCAGGAGACCATGACTGCGATGTTTTCGTGAAATTCAGTTATGCTTACAAAGACAAGGACCTGTCCAAACTGTTGAGGCAGGTGCTGAAGCTGTTCAAGCCAGAGCTTGTGCATGGAAGCAGGGATTATTATCGCGTAAAGAACAAGATACATTATGAGATCGTGCCGGTGCTTGACATCAAGGACCCGAGCAAGGCAGTCAATGTGACAGACATGAGCCCATTGCATGTTGAGTGGGTGAAGAAACATCCTGGGATGACAGATGAGATAAGGTTTGCGAAACAGTTCTGCAAGGCATGCGGTGTGTATGGCGCAGAGTCATACATCAAGGGATTCTCCGGACATGTGCTTGACATACTTGTTATACACTACAAGGGATTCCTGAAATTCCTGAAGGCTTCGCAGAAATGGAAAGACAAGGAAGTCATCGATCCAGAGAAATACTACAAGAAGGACGCGCTCAAGAAACTGAACCGATCAAAGATAGACAGCCCGATCATCGTGATAGATCCTGTGTTGCCTGAAAGGAATGCAGCAGCAGCATTGTCTTATGAGAAGCTGGAGCAGTTCCAGAAGGCAGCTTCTATCTTTTTGAAACGGCCTATGCGAAAAGCATTCGAGGTAAGGGAGAAGACACTCGATGACATCAAGAAAGAGGCTGGCAAGAGCAAGCTCATATTGCTTGAGGTCGATGCGCCGAAAGGCAAGGAGGATATTGTCGGTGCAAAACTGCTTAAGGCATTCCAACAGGTAAAGAACCAGCTCAAGTTCTATGACTTCAAGGTCAAGAAAGCAGATTGGAAATGGGACAAGAAGACAAATGCGCTTTTCTGGTATGTGCTGGACCCTCGCGACCTGTTCAAGGTAGCCAAATGGGTCGGGCCGCCGCTAAGGGAGAAAGAGCGGATAGAGAACTTCAAGAAGAAGCACGGCAAGACCTTTGTCGAGAAAGGAAGAGTCTGCACTTATGTCAAGCGGAAGTTCACAAAGGCTGAGAAGCTTGTTGATTTCATAATCAAGAATGATGAGCACCTGTATGAGAAGGTGAAGAAGGTGGTGAGGAGATGAAAGCGATAATACTTGCAGCAGGATACGCGACAAGGCTCTACCCATTGACGCTGAACATGCCGAAGCCATT
>JAHWIS010000007.1 GCA_019322385.1 Candidatus Woesearchaeota archaeon | reverse complement strand
TTCTATAAGGAATATTATCATGATGGTCGAATTTTTCGCTCCTACAGACTTCATTATACCTATCTCTTTGGTCCTCTCAACTACAGAGGTATACATAGTGTTCATGATGCCGATTCCTCCTACTAAAAGAGAGATTGCCGCAAGGCCTACAAGCACTGCCTGGACCACGCCCAGTATAGCTTCGAATGCGGCAATGGCCTGAGCTGATGTCTGTATCGTGAAATCCTCTTCACCTTCTTTGACATCCCTCAGCTTTCGCAGACGTCTTTCAGCATCCTCGACGACATCATCGACCACAAATCCTTCCCTCACCCGCATGAATATTGCTGTTACTTCGTCAGGCTCGCCGAATATCTCCCTAGCGGCTTCTTTAGGTATCCTTATAACATCATCACTCGATGCCAGGCCGCCTGTCTTCTCGTGGATGCCTATAACCTCAAAAGCGCGCCCGTTGATATAGATGGTGCGACCTACTTTTACGTCATCATCAAAGAATTCGTTGGCGATCTCCCAGCCTATCAATACCTTGTACTTGTCACCAGGCCGGAACATCCTTCCCTTTTCTATGTCGAACATCGACTGCGTCTTGTAGAACTCTATCCGCTCGCTGTCAACAGGAAAACCCCATACCATCTTCTGTTTTGTCTCTTCCTTGAATGTTATGTATCCTGAAGTGCTGTACACGCTAGCAGACATGTCTATGCCCCGCAGTTTCTTTACAGCATCGTAGTCATCTTCAGTGAATTTTGAAGCGCTAAGAGATCCTCCTACGGGTCCTAATGCAAGCCCGCCAGGAGTTATTATGATCCGGTCAGCCCCGATCTTCTTGAACTCAGAAAGTATGGCATTCTCCATGCCCTGTGAGAGAGAGACCAGGCCGACGACAGCCATGATGCCTATGAATATGCCTATCACAGTCAGCCATGACCTTAGCTTCCTCCTTGTGAGATTGCTGAACGCAATCCTAAAATAATCAAGTAGCATTGTGAATCCTGTTCAATAAAAAAAGAAAATATTTCAGCAGATTACTTCTGCTGTTTCTGTTTCTTAGCCTTCCTGCGTTTCTCCCATCTGCGGTAGACTAGCCAGCCGACGATTATTATGACTATCGCCACTACTATGATGATGCCGCTGCTGCTCGTCTCAATCCCTTTCTCTTTTGCAGTGTATACATTGTATTTTAGGGTGATGTCTTCGCTGTAGTCAACATTATTGGCGTCCTTGAATGTTATGTGCAATGGGAAATCAATAATGCCTTCGGTCTCTGCATCATCATTGTTCGAAAGGTAGATCTCAAAATCAATGCTCTCGAAGTCATCAGAGTCGATATTGCCTATGTACTCCTCATTCGCTGAAACAACCTTGTACTCAGCAGTCTCTTCAAGCACAACATCTACGAACTTGACGTCTGTCACTCCCCGATTCACGAACTTGAAAGAGACTGTCCCTGTCTTTTTCCCTGCTATTAGATCAGAGCTGTCTATGACAACATAGATATCAGGAAGATCACCGACAACAACTCCTATAATATCGTTCTTGGTGAACTCATTGTCGACCTCGTCCTTGTATGTCAGGATTATAGGCAGTTTGTAGACCCTTGAAGTCGCGTCAGGATAGACCATCAGGTCGTAGGATACAAGCACTGTCTCTCCAGGTTTGATATAGCTGATCCTCTTCTCGCTCGACGATCCTGTAGGCGCAAAAGGCAAAGCCTCGAAAAGTATAGCAGCTTCAGTGACTGTAGAAGGTTGGGGTATTGACGTCAGGGTCAGGTCAAGCTTAAGATTCACGTCTTTCATGCGCGAATCAGCAAGGTTCTTTATCTTGATGCCCAGCTTGCCTTTGCCTCCTGGAGGTATCCTATTCGGCTCGAGCTTGACATCCTCTATCACGATAGCTGCATCAACACTTTCGACGCGGATCTCAAACTCATCAAGCTTTCCCCATTCCCGGATGCCTCTGTGGCGGTACTTGAGAGTGAGATCGTTCACACCTTCTGATGCGTCCTCATTGATACGGATACGGTAGTATAGGATGACGCCTTCCTCACCTTTCTGGTGGCCCTGGATCGTGCCCAAGATTCTTACCCCATCGTCATTTCCAAGGAGCTCGAAAGGATAGTCAGTCACGAGCTTGAACTCGACATCCTCTAACGGCGTCGAGCCGAGATTCGTCACCATCCAGCGCAGCTCGATATACTCGCCAGGCTCAACAGGATCAGGGTCCTGGCTTATCATCGACACCCTGATGCTGGCGCCTGAGACATATGTATTGACATCTGCCAACACGGCTACGCTGCAAAGAGCAACCAGCATAAGGACTGTCGTAATTATAATTGTGTTAAGTTTTTTTGGTTTTTTGGTTTTCATCTTCATTTACCTCGTGTTTTGTTTTTTTTAAGCTTTTTTTTGTTTGATTTCTTGATTTTTTTTGTTTTCTTGACTTGTTTTTTGATTATACTCTTTCCAGCTTTCTTTCTGCAAGGGGCTTTCTTGTCATGGGTGTGCCTCTTGCCTTTTTTTGTGCCGACAACACTCCCGTCCATAAGGAACTCTACTCGCTCTGCATTATCTGCAACTCCTTCGTCGTGCGTCACCATCACTATTGTCTTGCACTTCTTGCTGTGGAGCTTCCTGAGGAAGTCCATGATTATCCCTTCTGTGGTGCTGTCAAGGTTTCCAGTAGGTTCGTCTGCAAGGACGACTTCAGGGTCGTTCGCCAATGATCTGGCGATAGCGACGCGCTGCTGTTGGCCCCCTGAAAGCTCAGAAGGCCTGTGGTCCATCCTGTCACCGAGATCGACCATCCTCAAAAGCTCTTCAGCCCTCTCTTTCCTCTCTGCGCCAGTCATGCCTTGGAATGTCATGGGCAGCATGACGTTCTCAAGTGCTGTGAGAGTTGGGATGAGATTGAACTGCTGGAAAATGAAACCTATCTTCTGCCCCCTTATCTGCGCAAGGTCTGACTCTGCGAGGTGTGATATATCCTTGCCGTCTAGAAAGACACTTCCTTTTGTAGGTATGTCAAGGCATCCGATCATATGCATTGCAGTTGATTTGCCGGATCCGCTCGGTCCCATGACTGCGACAAACTCGCCTTTCTTTATCTCGAGATCAAGCCCTCTGAGGGCTGGTACTTCTACCTCGCCCATCTGGTATATCTTCCATACGTTCTGTAGTCTGATTATTGCTTTGCTCATTTTAGTTTATCTTCAGGATGTTCTTCATCAGCGTACCTGCTCTTGAGTAGACGTTCTTAAGCTCCTTTACCTTGTTCCTTGTATCCTTGTTTGTGATCAGGTTCTCCCTTGCGCTCAGTAGGCTGGCCATCGGGTCTATGGTAAGGCGCAAGGCATGCTCCATCTTCTTCTTGTGGATCTTCTGGAAGGATCTCTCAACAGAGTAGACATTCTTCCTTCCTTTCTTATTGGACACCTGGATAAGGCCAAAGGCCTCTAGCATGTTCAATGATTGGCTTATAGAACTCAGGGCGCAGTTAAGCTCTTTCTTGAGCTCTTCCTGGGTCATGTCGCCTTTTAGGTATAATGTGGCCCAAATCTTGCCGAATGCGGGGCTGAATCCCCAGACTGCGTATGATCTGCCTGTCTCCTCTATAATCTCTTCAATTACTTCCTTGTCGGTCATTAAAGCCGTTTTTGTTTCATCTAGTATTTAAATGTTTCGAAATTTTAATAGCTTTAAATTTTCTGAAATTTCAGAAGCTTGCTGATAAAGCGCTGCCAACAGAGCGCTCTGGTTCAGTATGCGCCAGCGCCATGCGCTCGCTGTTGATTCATTTGCCTCTAATGTCTGCCCAACTGCGGTCATCTGCGCTTCTGTTACTGTCAGCTCGCTAGGCAGCGCAGACCTTTGGTCTGCTGGCGTTTGAGCAAGCTCAAACACATAGGCGCTGGCGCTATTGGCTGATATTTAAATAGCATAAATAATATAAATAGAGCAAATTCTCGATTGTTTCATGTCAAGGATAACTAGGCATAGGCTGAAGAAATCTATGGTTGCTCACAG
>JAHWIS010000106.1 GCA_019322385.1 Candidatus Woesearchaeota archaeon | reverse complement strand
TCCTTGAACTTGGTCCTTATCAGCTCTATGTCTTCAAGCACTGTCTTGAACCTGTCAGTCCGTATGAACAACGGGCCTCTCATCACTTTCTTCGGTGGTTCAACAGGCTCTGCAGCATATGTTGGTGGCGCTTCTGCTGGTGCAGCTGCCACTGGCTGCGGCATAGCAGGTTCAGGCATTGTAGGCTTTCCAACAGCTTCTGCAACCTCTTCGGGCTTGAACTCAGGTGCCTCTGGCAATCCTTCCAGCGGAGGTATCCTGTCAGGCACCACTTCAGAAACAGCTTCTGGCACTTCAGGGAATTCTGGCTTTGGTGCTGCTTCAGGCTCCGTCACTTCTTTTGTCGGCATCTCTTCTTCAACTGCTGGCGGCCCTGGCATCTCCTCTTCAATCGCTGGTACTGCTTCTATCTTTTCCTCTGCAGCCTCAATCTTAGGAGCTTCAGGCATCTCTACCTTTGGTGATTCCATATCTGTTATCTCTGGTGCTGGAGGTAGCTCTCCAGGCACTTCTGATGGAAGTGGTGGCAGAGAAGTCTCAGGCAATGGAGGCACTTTTTCTTCTTTCATCTCTGGAAATTCTGTGCCTTCCATCTTTGGAATAGGTGGAAGATCCATCCCGGTATCTGTAGTATCTGCTTTAGATTTCTTCAAAAAGTCAAAGACTCCCATTATAACCCCCCAAATGTAATCTACTGGCGAATAATTAACCCCTTGACTATTTAAATTTATATTAGTATTCTAAAATAGTGACAAAAAAGCAGGCGTAACCCATCCGGTCATGCCGTAACAATTGCACGAGCCTTAAATCTGCATCAGAATATATACAATCCTTCCGGGAATATCATGCAACCCTACAAGAAGATTTGCATGTTTTTGCCGGTAATCCATATTAAAGCAGAATGCCTATCTTGTTGCATGAAGTTCTTTATCATTGCAGGACTTGCAGTATTCTTTCTGCTAGCAGGCATTGCAAAAGCATCAGACAGGCGGATAGTGGAGCTGAACATCAACCTGGATCCAGCAGTGCATGACCGAAACAAGTCAGTGATCACAATCAATTCCCAATCCGAATATGATATAGAACTCAACAAGAACATCTCAATCCCGATTGCTATCTATCGCGGCTCAACACTCAAGCGGACAGTCTACATATGGATAGAGGATAATGAAGAAAGGATTTCATCAAAACAAAAGATATCATTGCCGACAAGATTCAAGTCATATGACATCTCAGCAAACCTGAGCTTCTCAAAATGTTTCCCTGATGCAGATTACAATATTGTTGCAGAAGGCTTAGGCCTGAACACGACAAAATCAGTCAATCTCAGATTTCCGGACTGCACAACCAATCCACTAACCACTGATGGCAAGCTGTCATACTCAGTTCTTCACGCAGAAAAGCAGGCAGAATCAGGAAAACCATTCAAGACACGCATACTGATATCAAACCCAACAGACCAGCACCTTGAGATTGATGCATGGAGTTATATATACCGTTCCTCAAGATGCTATTCAGGTGATAGGGAGCAGAACAAGAAGACAATAAATGTTCCTGAGTTCTCGAACATAACATTTGATCTGGAAAACACAGTCGATGCAGACCCAGGCGACTACAATCTCAAGATAAAGCTGCTCCGCTCTGACAGGAAGACGCCGAAAGAGATCACTTTCCCTCTATCAGTAGTAGGAAATAATACTCAAGATAACAATGATGTCAACAACACAAAATTGTCAATAACTAAAAACTTTGATAGCGACGCAAACATAACAGACCCCAAAAAAGCAGAGAAGCGGAGTCTTTTTGCATCTAACAGGACAGACAATTCTTCACAGCCAGGGACGGTTTATGAGTCAAGCTCTGCAAGAGCAAGGAAGATTGCTGTGTATATATTGATACTATTGCTGGCCCTTTTGCTGGTCGCTTTGATACTTAAAAGACTATAAATCAGGCCATAGAAAGATATATAAACGAACCTTATTTTTTCTCAATCCATGGTCGGTAAATCAAAAGAGAAAAAAACCGAAAAAAATGCAGAGACAGTCTCTGATAAGGAGCGTGTTGACAAGGGCGAGATACTTGCCAGGATCGTGATTGAGGTGCTTGGAGCCCCCAAAGAATATGTTGAGGAGGCAGTGCAGCTTGTTGTCGATCGCATAAACAAGACAAAGGACATAGAAGTTGTTTCAGAATCGACCTTTGAGGCTGAGGAGAAGGGAAAGCTGTTCTCTACATTCTCCGAGGTCGAGATATGGTTCAAGAACATCGATACACTGACAAAGTTCTTGTTTGATTTCACACCTTCTTCTGTCGAGATAATGCAGCCTACAAAGGTTCCGCTGAATGCAAGCGTGCTCTCTGGTTTCTGCAATGATTTTCTGCTCAAGATGCATGACCTTGGCCTAAAGCTTAAGGATGCCTCTGCAAATGCACAGTTCCTGCAGAAGAATACAGACACATTGGTCAGGAATTTCCTTAACTTTACGCTCCAGGAGCCGAGATCAGCTTCAGAGATAGCAAAGATTGCTGGGATTCCTGAGAAGAATGTCGAGGCATTGCTTAACAATTTCGAGAAGGCTGGTATCGTCGAGAAAAAGGACGGCCTATATGTCTTGTCAAAGAAAAAAGAGGAGTAATCAATAATGGCGGGCGCAGACCTGAAGAAAAAGGTTGAATCCATACTATTTGCAGCAGGAAGGGCAATCCTCCTGAAAGAGCTGCAGTCGCTTCTTCACATAAATGAGCCTGGTTTGATCAAGGAGACCATACGGGAGCTCAAGGAGGACTATGAATCAAAAGACAGTCCTCTTATGATACTTTCTGAAGACGAAGGCTGGAAACTGACAGTCAGGGAAGGCTTCCTTCCATTGGTCAGGAAGATCAATCCCCACACTGAGTTGAGCAAGACAATCATCGAGACATTGGCAGTCATTGCCTGGAAGCAGCCTGCTCTCCAGTCAGATGTTGTGAAGATCCGCACTAACAAGGCCTATGATCATATAGCTGAGCTTAACAGGCTTGGTTTCATAATAAAAGAGAGGCATGGTCGCAGCTTCCTTGTGAGGGTGACCCAGAAGTTCCTGGATTATTTTGATCTTCCCGACGACAAATCCATCAAGGAAGCGTTCAAGGATTTCAAGGACATCGAGATCGCTGTCCAGAAAAAGGCGGGAAAAATGAAACAAGAAAAGGAAAAGACTGGTGAAAAATCCGGAAAAGAGCCAGAACCAGAGGAAAAGGTAGAGCTCGAGTCATATATAGATGTTCTGCCTGAGATGAAGAAGCCGAAGAAAGCCACAGATCTTGAGGTGTATGATGTTCCTCCAGAAGAGATAGAAAAACAAGAGGCAGAAACAGAGGCAGTGCCAGAAAAAGCAGAGGCAGAAGAAGCGCCAGAAGAGCCTGAAGAGACACCAGAAGAAAAGGCTCGTCGCATGGCAAAGGAGCTGATCGGCGAGGCGCCTCCAGAAGCGCCATCTATCAAGCCTAAAGAAGAGAAAAAGCTTCATCCTGAATTAGAGGAATTCATTGCAGGTGCTGAAGAAGCGCCTGAGAAAGAGGAGTCTGAACCTGAATCCGAAGCTGAATCCGTACCTGAACCTGCTGAAGAAGAGAAAGAGGAACCAGAAGAGCCAGCAGAAGAAGTCTCAGAAACGCAGAGCGTTTCTGACACGCCTGAAGAAGAGGGCGAAGAAGAGCAGAAGCCAAAAGAGGCAGAGGAATATCCAGGCCAGTTTGAAGAAAAGGAAAAATGAGCAAATTCTATTTTCTTCTGAAATGCCCTAAATGCAGGCATGACATGCTTTACCACACAACCACTAATGTTCTTTCTGACAAGCGCAAATCATGCGTGTATTGCGGCAGGAATTTCAAGGCAAAAGACCACATAGTGAAACAAGTGAAAAGATAGCTCAAAAGCCTGCATTCAAGCCCCAAAAGCCCGGAATTCAACACCCCTAAACCCTTAAATTCTGGCATTACAAGCCGTATAACTCTGTTTTAAAAACAAAACAAATATAAACACCTGTCTTTTCTAAGTATACAGTTTCTAGCGATTTTTAGAGCAAAATGACCGAAGAAGATACACCAGAAGGCAAGCAGGAACAGGATCAGGAGACGAACAAGGAAAAGGTAATACCTACAGTTGTTGAGGAAGAGATAAAGCGCTCTTATCTTGACTATTCCATGTCTGTGATAGTTGGACGTGCATTGCCTGATGTGCGCGACGGCCTCAAGCCAGTGCACAGGCGGGTGCTGTTTGCGATGCATGATCTCGGCATGTTCTCGAACAAGCCGTCCAAGAAGTCAGCGAGGATCGTTGGTGAGGTCATAGGTAAGTACCATCCTCATGGTGACACTGCTGCATATGACACACTTGTCAGGATGGCGCAGGACTTCTCATTGCGATATCCGCTTATCCAGGGACAAGGCAACTTCGGTTCTATCGACGGGGACAGCGCTGCAGCGATGCGATACACAGAGGCGCGCCTCTCAAAGATATCTGAAGAGATCCTCGACGACATAAAGAAGGATACTGTCAATTTCAGGCCTAATTTTGACGGCGAGCTGCAGGAGCCTGTAGTGCTTCCTTGCAAGATACCTAATCTTCTTGTCAATGGAAGCTCTGGCATTGCTGTCGGCATGGCCACGAACATCCCGCCGCATAACATGGGTGAGGTCATCGACGGTACAATAGGCCTGATCGACAATCCCGACATCTCGCCTGAACAGCTCATGGAGCACATAAAAGGTCCTGATTTCCCTACAGGAGGGATCATCACAGGGACATCCGGCATACATTCTGCTTACGCGACTGGCAGGGGCAAGCTGAGGATACGTGCCAGGATGGATTTCGAGGAAGTGCGGAACAAGAATGCTATCATAGTTCATGAAATACCTTATCAGGTGAATAAGTCGCTTCTCATCGAGCATATTGCGGATCTTGTCAGGAACAAGAGCATTACAGGAATAAGCGATATCAGGGACGAGTCTGACAGGGAAGGCATGCGTGTGGTAATAGAGCTCAGGGCTGATGCAACGCCTGAGATAGTCCTCAATCAGCTTTACAAGCACACAAGGTTAGAATCCACTTTCGGGATCATATTCCTAGGTCTCGTCGACAACGAGCCTAAGCTACTCAACCTTAAGGAGCTGCTTGAGTGTTTTGTCGACCACAGGAGAGAAGTTGTAAGGAGACGGACAGAGTTTGACCTGAACAAGGCAGAAGAGCGCGCCCACATCCTTGAAGGGCTGATAACAGCGCTGGATGATATCGACAATGTCGTCCAGAAGATAAAGCAGTCAAGGGATGCAGAGGTCGCCAAGAACGTGCTCATCTCTGATTATTCTCTGACAGACATACAGGCAAAGGCTATACTTGAGATGAGGCTGCAGAAGCTTGCATCTCTTGAGCAGGAGAAGATAAAGGACGAGCACAAGTCCCTTGTCCAGCTCATTGCAGAGCTTAAGGAGATACTCGCTTCTGAGCAGAGGATACTCGATATAATCAAGAAAGAGCTTCTTGAGATGAAAGAGAAGTATGCAGATGCCAGAAGGACAGAGATCAGCACTGATGTCGAGGAGGATATATCTGTCGAGGACCTTATCGAGGAAGAGGACATGGTCGTGACCATAACCCATGCAGGCTACATCAAGCGTTTGCCTGTCGATACCTATAGGAAGCAGAGCCGCGGAGGCAAGGGCGTGATCGGCGCTTCCACTAAGGATGAGGATTTTGTCGAGCATCTGTTCATTGCATCAACCCATTCGAATGTGCTTTTCTTCACGAACAAGGGCCAGGTCTACTGGCTCAAGGTGTATGACCTCCCTCTTGGATCAAGGCAGGCAAGGGGCAAGGCGATTGTCAATCTC
>JAHWIS010000105.1 GCA_019322385.1 Candidatus Woesearchaeota archaeon | reverse complement strand
GAGCGGCAGTTACAGGCTCGACTTCAAGGAAAGTGTCGAGGCAAGCATATCTATGCCGACAGAAGACCTTCCAGAGCCTGCAAACCAGAATGTAAGGATAGTAGGTACGCCAATAGTCGTGACACTCGCAAAAGGAGGGGAAGAAGAGCAGCTGGTCAATGTCAGCATGCCATATTTCCTGGAAGAAGGGGATGACGAGCTCAGCGTAGCGATATATGCACGCAGGAGATCTGAGGATGGAGACGAGAAATGGACATATATCGGCGGGATCGTCGACACTGAAAGGAATGTTGTGCATTATGAGGTCGACATAGCAAGATTTGCAGAAGAAGGTAAGGTAGTGCTTGCGCCGATATCAGTATTCTGCCCAGACTGTGAAGTGACAGAGTTCAGGAACGCATTCACGCCAAACCCTGACTCAAGGCAGGCAATACTGCTCGTGCACGGGCTTTGGACTGCAGCAGATGTGTGGGACAGCCTGATCACTGACTTCAAGCTGACAAACCAGCCATACCAGATATGGACATTCTCTTATCTGGCTACAAAGCCGATAGAGGAATCTGCTGTGGACCTGGCAAACTATCTTGAGGCGAACCAGCACAGGGTGGACCGAATAGACATCGTCGGGTATTCACTCGGAGGATTCATACCGCAGCAGGCGCTTACACATGCATACAATGAGAAACAAGCGGATCCAGAATCCTATAAGTTCCTGGACAAGGTCGACAAGATGATAATCATAGGCACGCCGAACCAGGGATCACCTGTAGCAGAATATGCAACAACATTCATTTCAGAGTACGTGAACAGGGAAGCGACAGAATTCCTGCCACTGCACCCTGTTGTCGAAGGGATACTCAAGAAAGGAATAGACCTTGAGCCAGTGCCTGGAGTCGACTATTATGTGATAGCAGGGACAAAATCATATGAGTTCATGGACAATCTAGGCATGACCTGGCTGCTGTTCGGCGATGAACTGAATGACGGAATAGTCAGCGTCAAATCAGCGCAGCAATTTGGAGAGACAGTGTTTGACGAGAAATGCGTCAACTTCTGGTCAAGCCCAGTGGTCCACACGCTATTGAATGATGATCCATACATATATGAGCTGATAGGACAGATCATAAGCAGCGACATCTACAGCCAGCTGACAACCGGAGGGTATGAGACAAACCTGTTCGGCTTCACAAACAACATACAGGTCGATATCGAGTCATGCTCGCCAGGCGATGTCTATGTCGTGATAGGCAAAGAGGCTATCGAGGTCGAGAGGCCTGCATACTGCGCATGCGGCAATGGATTATGCGACGGTGTTGAGACAGCAGTGACATGCCCAGAGGACTGCCTGATAGTCGAGAAGCCGATGAACCTGTGGTGGATAATCGCGCTTCTCATGCTACTGATAACAACAGGAGTAGGAATCACGGTGAGGCAGTATTACAAGAAAGCATTCGCTGTTGATGAACTCAGCGTTGCGATAAAAGATGTATTCTCCTCGCTAATGCCAAAGGCACCTGCAAAGCCGCCAGAAGTCGTGAAGGAGACGCTCACTGATGTGAACAAACAGCTGGAAGAGAAATTCGAAGAGGCAGAGAAAGAGGTCCCAGAGATCGAGAAGCCTGAAGACTTTGAGAAGGTTGATGATAAGATCGACGACCTGTTCGAAGATGTCGAAGAGTTGGATGAAAAGCTCAAGAAGAAGAACAAGACAAAGAAGAGGAAAATTTAAATACCTCTTGATTTGGGGTCAATATAATGAAAACCGACAAAGAACTCAAGAAATGGTTCAAGGGAGTCGCTTCAAAAGAGCCTGACAAGTATTATGCTACTGATGTGCTCAAGAAACAAGGATTCATGCGCAAGCACTGTGAGTGTGGCACATGGTTCTGGACAGTGAATGCAGACCAGGAGGTGTGCGGTGATCCTGCATGCCAGGGCGGCACCAGGGTTGTTGAGGAGAACCCTTCGAAAGTGAAGTTGAGCTTTGTCGATGTATGGGAGCAGTTC
>JAHWIS010000104.1 GCA_019322385.1 Candidatus Woesearchaeota archaeon | reverse complement strand
TAGCTGCGCAGAACATCACAAGGCTTCTTGAATCAGAAGAAGAGCATGAGAAGAGGCAGTCTGACATCTGGAGAGTCATAGAGGCAAGGACACTCTCGATGCTGCTCGAGCTCAACCAGATAAGCATTGCAGAATTCAACTCAAAGATAGACTATATCATCGCAAAAAGACCGTCAGGCTTTGCTGTAAACCTGATCAAAGGAATAAGGGATATCTACAATCGGAAAGTGATTGACGAGGAGGCCAGCAAGCATCTCGAACACATAGACCATCAGATAAGCGTTCTTAGGGAGCAGACTCCACAACTTAGGGAGAACAAGAACAAGATATACGAACACCTTGAAAGACAGGTCAAGGAAAAGCCAGGCGGCAAGTTTGATGATTTCAGCAATGTCATCTATTTTGATATGGAATTAGCACACAAAAAAGCCACAAACATCTGGCGTGAGCTGAAAAAGCTAGGCATAGAGTCTCACCACGTGAGAATGAGGCCTGCAGCATAAGAAATGAAAAAAGAAACAAAAAAGAAGCGTGAAGTGAAAAGATTAGCATTGCTTCTCTTGTTAAGCTCAATATTCACGATCATCCTGTCAGAATTAGTGCTGGCGCAGGGCGTCTTCGGAAGGGTCAACAATATGTTCGCCCGATACGCAGCAAATCCTGCTCCAGGATTCCTTGATTTCTTTGTCTTCTTCATAATATTCTTCGCGCTCTGCTGGATAGGCTTCAACCAGGTGTTCAAGGACGCAAGAAAAGCAAACGTAGCTCTAAGTGTTGCTGTAGGACTTGCATTATCAGTAGCGCTTGTCTACGGCGGAAGGTTCACATTAAAGAAACTGATTCCATTCGCAGCAATAATACTCTTCATACTGATTATCCTAGGCATCTATGTCCTGCTGAAAAAGACATTGTTCACAAAAGACACCAAGATGAGCAAGATACTGGCCTTCATAATCACAATAATAATAGCAGTACTACTTATTGCAGTCGCCTGGAACATGATCTGTTCTGATTACACCTGCGAGAGAAACCCATTCATGCAGCGTTTCATAGGATCTCAGTCATGGATAGGTAAGGCTTTCGGCGGGGTCAGCAGTGCTTTCGGCGGCCCTTCGTATGCAGCACCGCCGACAACAGGCCCACCATCAGTAGGAGTTAAGGATATAACAACACCACCCAAGAAAGCAGAGGGCACTGACTATCTGCCGATAATTGCCGGCGTGATTCTATTATTATTGTTCGGACTTGGCGGGTATAAAGGCGTCAAATGGTTCAGGAAGGAATGGAAACATGCTCCTATAGAGATATTTGCAAAGAGCCTCAAGGAAGTTGAAGACAATGAAAGACAGATCATCGAGAACTTCAAGAAACTGTATGAGGCTGTCAAGAACGAGCAGACAATATTCGACGAATCAAGGCATGTTGTCGATAAGATAACTACAGACATAAAAGAGACTATAGGAGGAGAGATCGATTTCGTCAAAGGAGAAAAGCCTGACATCGACAGGAGGATAATCCAGCTCCAGGGATTCAACTTTACAGAATCACATATCATCACAGATCCGATGCACGGCATCCTGCACCACATAGATGAGCAGATGAACCAGGTAAACACGATTCTTCCAGGATTAAAGGCAGAGATCAATGAGTTCGAGAATGTAGAACAGTACTTCAAGGAGCATCATGACATCCTCGAGACTTTCAAGCAGCATGATTTCAGGGAAAAGAACGCTCTCGCAAGGATGATAGAGCGCCTCAACAAGAACAAGGAGGATTTCCAGACCCTGAGCGACAAGTGCCGGCGCATGCAGCAGATACTTGCGCAGGTTCAGACCGAAGTCAATACAATTTCAAGGAAAAAACTGGATTCATACCACCTTGTCGTAAAGCATGTCAGGGAGATCCGTGACGCATCTATAAGACTGAACAAGCTTTTCGCCTGGAAAGTTAACATGATCCACTACCTCGCTGCAAGATTGAAGGAGCTCCAGCACGAGATAGCAGACCTGCACAGGAGCGAGCTTGCAACAATGGAAAGATACCTCAACGAAGCACAGCTGCTGAGGGGTCATAACAAGATGGATATTGCGATATATCTTGCGTTACACGTCGTGGAGAATGCAAAGTATCTTGTCAATCACCACCTTGATGAAAAGGCAAAAGACGATCTCAATTCACAGGTCAAGGAGGCAAAGAAACTCATAACAGAATGCATACCCGCTCTGTTTGACTCATTAAAGGACCGCATCCAGGGAGAGATAGACTATGGAAATTACAAGCGTCTGATCAAGCTTTCAAAGACCATCGAGAGGCTGAAAGCTGTCGAGAAAGAGTTTGATCAGGAATTCAGGACACTGATCAACAATGTCTATGCAAACAAGATAAGCCTGCTCATGCAGCTCTGCAAAGAGCTTGACAGGAGCGGAACTGCAAGAGATGAACTGTTCAGGGAACTGGGAATAACAATATAAGATGAACATAAAAAAGATCAAAAAAAGCATTGAAACATGCGACGAAAGCTATGCAAAAGCAAGGATACTTGCTGAAAAGCTGGGTCTAGATAAGGTCATAAATCTAATAGATTGGGAGATAAAAAGAACAACAGAAGGCATAATAATAGGAGTCCGCAAGCTGCAGAGCGAAGCAGGAGAAGACGTGAAAAAAGGAAACAAGAAACAAGCAGCAAAAAAACTGGACGCTGCTGAAGATATCATACGCACATTACCTAACGAGGTTCAGAAAGCCCTGATAGCGAAGATGGCTGAACCTGAAAAACCAAAGGAAGCTGAAGCACTTCCCGAAGGGGAAGAAGCGCCTGAAACAGAGCCAGGAAAAAAGAAGCCTGCAAAAAAACCAAAGCTATCAGGTGATGAGAAAAAATTTATTGAGTGGCTGGACGATATAGTCAAAGCCAGCAAAACACTGGAAAGATGCAGTGAAAAGAAACTCGACGAAGCAAAACAGGCGTTTGTCAAATCCTGGTTAAAGACAAAGAATGATATTCCTAAATTTATTGCGGGCTTTGCAGGAAAAGATATTGAAAAGAAAAAGAAAGTGATGGCAGAAATACTCAAAAAGATGAGCGACAGCATAACAAAAGAGATGGAAACAGTTGGAATTGACATAGTGTCAGCAAGGAAGCAGATACTTGTCGATGATCAGAGACCTAAGGACAAAAAAGGTAAAGAAATTAAAGAAGGTAAGAAGCTGTTCAGGTTGTTCAGCATGCAGACAGCACTGGACGACATCAGAAAAGCAGTCGAGGAATATAAAGAATAAGGATGTGGACAGGTAAACGCATAGCAGGATACTCTGGAGCGATGGTTTTCATAATAGCTACAGCAATAGGAGTATCATTTGTCCTTGGCGTGAGGATTGAGGGATTCAACGTCTTTGACGCCATCCCTGGCAGTTCTATACTGATCATAGGCATACTTCTACTGGTCGTTTTCAGGACACAGGTCGACAAAAAAAGGATCGAGCCTTTTGATGAAGAGCGCAGAAGAGAGAAAGAGAAAAGAGAAGCAGAAAAAGGCGCCAAAAAATTCGAAGAGTTGGTAATAAGTGCAACAGACACTGAAAAAGATTTAGAGGAAGTCAGAAGGAGAAGACTAGACGTGGTCGCACACATAAAAAAACCGATGAGGTTTATCACAGGCCTCTTCAAGGGTAAAGAAGGCGAAAAGCAGCCTGAGACCACCGGCGGACTGCTTGACAGGATCAAGGAGACAAGGGGAGAAGGCATTGAAGAGAGCTTCCAAGAGTTCAGGACAAAGATAGACAAACAGAGCGTCAGCGTAGATAAACTAGTCAATTCCTGCAGCAAGGAATGCTCAGATATAGAGAGCCAGGTCAACAGCATGCGCAGCATGATGAACCAATTGTCAGTCAACCTTTCAGCATTGGGCGACGCAAGGGTCGAGTACAGAGGCATTGTCGAAAAAGGTAAGGTCAGTGAAGAGGCTGAGAGGATATCTGAACTTGAATCAGAGATCAGGCGAGTGTTGCAGCACGAGCTTTCTGACAGCAGGTCGCTCAAGAACGCCTCTGCAAAGATCACAAAACTGCGCCACAAGATGTCTGACAACATGAAGAAGATACGGGCCACTGCCTACAAGATCAGTCAACAGCTAAGGGATGTCGACAAGAAAAAGGAATACAATGAGATTGTCGAGCGCGTCAAGAATCTCAGCAAGGAAGCCGCATCATTGTGGACAGAATTAAGCGAGAACAAGGGCATAATCGACGCATTAAGGGACGAACTTAGGGATGTTCGCGACGATATAATACGCGCAAGGGATACACAACTAGCTGCACAGAGAGAGATACATGAGGCAATGGCTGCAGAAGATGAACAGACAATCGCAAGACTTGGCAAGGCAGTACATGAGCTTCAGGAGGAGTCCACGGATCTGAAACAAGAGGTGAGCAGTCTCAATGATGCGACTGCGTACCAGTTAGCAGTCATCGATCAATTCAATGGTCCTGTCGAGAGCCTACAGAGATATCTGAATGAAGCGCGTGCAGACGCAAAGACAGATACTGAACTTGAGGAAAACGTCTCGTTTTCCATCCAACGATTATTGTCAGAGAAGATCCCTATGGCCGCTTCACTGCGCACAGTGCTTGAAATGCTAAAGGAAGAGATGCGCAAAAGAGAAGATGAGGCAAAGAATGCAAGAGAGAGATCACAGATAACACTAGAGATGCAGAACTCCCTTATTGGGGAGAATGAAAGACTTACACAGATAAAGAGCGCAGCAGAAGAAGAGATAAAAAACGCAAAGAATGAGATAAATGATCTTCAGAAGCAGCTCAAGGAAAAAGAATCAGAGCTTTCGAAAGCCACAGCTGAGAATGAAGCAGAGATAACAGCATCCATCGACAAGATCAAGCGCAGGATCTACGAGGTCAACAACCAGTTCAAGGATGCATCAGCAGCATTGCAGAGCATCCCTACAAGGAAAGCTACAATAAAAGAAGAGATTAAAGAGCTTGAAATAGTCCTAGCACAAATATCCCCAGAAGTCACAAGGCTGCAACAGGAAAGCCAAAAGTCAAGGTCAAGGTTAGAAGAGATCAAGAACAGGTCTGAAGAGGCAGACAAAGAGAACAAGAGAATAATTGAGGAACTTGAAGATAGGAATTCTCAAATTAAGAAAGAGAGCGATGTGCTTGTCAGGAGCCTGCAGATGCAGGAAGCAGAATTAAGAGATCTCAGACAGGCGCTGCAGGACAAAAGCTCTGAAATTGAGGATCTCCGGACAAAAAAAGAACAGGATATCGAAAAGATAAAGACACTGAAAGAAACAGCAGAGAAGGCAGTAGAGTTCGAAAGGCTGGAAGAGGAAAAGAAAAAAGAGATCAGCGAGTTCATGGAGACATTCAGGAAAGCGCAGGAAGATAAGCTGAACAACTACAAGTCGATAATAAGGAAACAACTGGAGGAGATCAGCAACCTCAGTTCAGAGGTGCAGCTATGGAAAGAAAAAGTACAAGCAGAAGAGTATGCAAAAGAAGCTCTCACAAGGAGAATTGAAAGTCTAAATATAGAAATTGAAGCAAACAAGAAAAAGATCGCAGAAACACCTCCTGAAGCAAAAGAGCTGGACGTGCTTAACGCAGCCAATGTGAGCCTACAGGAAAAGATAGATCTGTTGGAAAAAGAACTAAAGGAAAGCAAAAAAAGATCTGGGCAGGCAGTAGCCTATGCGCAGGAAACTGAACGGAAAGAAAAAGAGCTGCTTGACAAGAGCGAAAAGACAAAGCAAGAGTATGAGATCGCCATAGCAGAACTGAAAAAAGAGATCCAATCCTCGTCAGTCATGATTCAAGACATAACTTCTGATCTAGATACCTATAAAGGACAGGCGCAGAAGCTGCAGATGGAGATTGACAGTGTTGCCCAGAGCAACATGGAACTACAGGAACAGCTGATCAGAGCACAGCAAGAACTGGATGCTGCAAAAGGCACTGACCAAGAGATCAAGAAGACAGAGGAAAGGAATGCAATACTCCAGCAGCAGCTGGATAACCTGGAAACAGAAAAACAAGACACGCAGAAGCTTGCCAAGTCTCGCGATGAGATAGCCAACAAGTACGGCAGACTCATCATAGAGCACAAGAGGCTGATAAATGAAATTGAATCAGAGAAAGAAGCTCATCAGGCAGAGATTGAAGACAAACACAAAGAGATTGAACGGATTTCAGAGGAAACAGAAAGGCTACGCACTAGGATTGATAACCTCATGAAGGCAAAGGAACTCACAAAACATATTCCTGAGGATTCAGATAAAGTAAGGCAGCTCAGGACTGTTCTGGAAGATTATGAGAAAAAGAAAAAAGACCTGGAGCAGGAGATCATCGACAAGAACGATATACTGAATAATGCAGAGAAACTGATAGATGATCTCAATGTCAAGCTAGAGTCAGCAAATCAGAGAAGTGCAGCTCTTGAACAAGAAGCTGCTGAAGCCAAGAAAGCCAGCCAAAAAATAGACTTTCAAAGATGGTTTATTGAAGAGGTTGACAGTTTCCGCATAGAGCTTGTCAAAGCAAGAAGCATGATGCGTAACAAGCCAGACACTGCAAGGGACAGGGCAAACAAAGTGCTAGGCTCTGTGCAGACCATAGTAGGGATGAAATTCCTTGACATCACCCCAGAAAAAATCACCAATATGATAACACCTGTGATAAATGAATGCAATGCAATAATCCATGAAGCTGTAGTACCTAGAGCAGCGCCTCCTACAATCCCTGAAAAAGCCCTTGAAAAGATCCCAAAAGTCATTGCGGTAGGAGATCCTCACGGAGACTACAAGGTATTCAAGAACGTGCTTGTCAAGGCAGGAATCATTGACGAAAATGAGAAATGGACTGCACACCATACGACAAAAGTCGTATTACTCGGCGATTACCTTGACCGAGGGCCAGAGATATTCGATGTATTGGAACTCATACATCGCCTGAAACGCAAAGCAGGCGATAAGCTCGTCCTCCTTATGGGCAATCACGAAGCAATGTTCCTCGGAGCATTCGACTGGGAAGGCTATGACAATACATCGAATGGAAAGAAAGAGATGGCAAGATACAAGAAGATGGAGGATTTATATCTCAAAAAAGTCGCAGAAGAAAAGAGTAAACAGAAAAGATCACGTGCTGAGCTGAGCGAAAAAGCGATACGCAGCATAAGGAAAAGCATAGTCCTAGGTAAGGGTATTATGAGTAAAGACAAGATAGATTATGACACATTATATCTGAAGGTAGAGCTGATCAAAGAGAAATGGTTCCTTAACGAGACCAAACATCACAAGATGCCATCTGCAATGTTCCAGGCGCTCGGCATCGCCAAGGACGAGGTATGGAATGACAATGTTAGAGATGCATTATCAGATCCAAGAATACTGCTTGACAAGACATACCACAACATAAGGGTAAGAGAACACGTCGAGTTTATGAGGGACAATCTTGAGACCAGTTATGAGGAAAGAGGTATATTATTCATACACGCAGGAATACCATATCATGTAAAGGATCCAGCATCCCAGCAAGAGCGGGATCACGAGTTTGTGAATTTTGTCATAAAAGATGAGCTCAAAGGGGTTCTCAACAAGATAGCAAAAGCAACAAAAAAACGCATGATCGAGTATTGGATGGCCTGTTCTGAGATGTCACCGTTTTTCGCAGGGCACCCTATGCGAAAATATGAATGGAATGAGGTTCCAGGGGAATCAGCAGAGGCAGAGGTCGCCAAACAAGGTTATGATGCCATTGTCCATGGACATACATACCATGATCCCATCATAGAACAGAAACATGTCAAGCTTTACAAGAAGAATCCCCGAAAGACATACAATATTGATTTCGGCATGTCAAGAGGGATCGGAGCGTCTGGACTGTCATATGGAGGATGGCTCGAAGTGTATGACAAAGGCGTAATAAAAGTACAGGTCATCTACAAAGACAAATCAAAAGATCTTGCAGAAGTAGAGCCGATAGAATACAAGTTCAAATATCAATAGACATTAAAAACACCAAAACAAATATAAAAGCAAAATGGCTGAAGACAATAAAAAGAGGCACCCTATGAAATCAAGGAAAGTCCTGGTATTATCATTGCTTTTCCTAATCCTATTCAGCTTTGTTTCTGGCTGTGCTGCAGTCAACAGGTTTGATTCCTTTTTTGCAGGCGGCGAGTTCAGGCAGCATGCAAGGATAATCGATTTCGCTCTGTTTTTTGTCATATTCTTTGCGCTGTGCTACCTAGGATTCAGCATGGCCTTCGGAAAGGGTTTCGGAAAGCCTGGAGAAGCCAAAGGGCCGATAGTAGGGCTGTCATTAGCTTTGGCTCTTGCATTTGCATTTGCCATAATCAGCCAGACAAGCTTCTCGATAACAACAATGTTCCCACTTGCAAAGGCATTCTTCTTCATAGCATTATGGTTTGTGCTATGGGGCCTGCTCAACAAGTCAGGCATATTCGGAGAGCATTGGGGTGGCAAGGTTGTCTCTGCAATCCTTGCTGCGATAATAATCTATCTTTTGGCATCCATATTCACACACATGGTCTGCCAGATGTCAGACAACATGGATGATCCAGCGTGCAAGTCTGACTTCTTCAATGCATTGTTCAACTTAGGAGGAAGACTGTTCGGCATCGAGAGATGGGCATGGGCTGGCGGCGGAGGATATTTTCCTCCTTCAGGCACATCACCATACCCAGAGCCATACTATCAGCCAGACATAGCACCCACAGAGATAGCTCCGACACCTATAGATGAAGTTAGGGAAGAGAAGCCAGTTCCAGAAGGCGACATCCAGGGAGGCTGCAGGCTCGACCTTGAATTTGTTGTCAACAAGCATAACACATTCTCAAAAGGCAGCGCAAGCTCTGTTGAGAATTTTGTCAAGAGCGCAAGGACGCTCGGCAGCACAGTGCATGTATATGGATTTGCCAGTGTAGAAGGGACTGAAAAAAGAAACAAGTGGCTCTCAAGGAACAGGGCAAAGTTTGTCTCTGAGCTTGTCAAGAAAGCTGACAGCAACATGAATCCCGACCCTGATTCTAAATTCACAACGACCATGTTTGGCAAGAACAAGGCAGATCTTCCGCCTAACAGGCGCGTTGTGCTTTCCACAGAAGCGCTCTCAGGCTCATCATTTGTCCCAGCACCAAGCCCAGGCAAAGCAACCAACTGTCCGCCTCCAGGACCAGGGGATTATGATGCTGACAAGGCATCCAGCTGGTGGTGGATTGTAGGAATCATCTTTGCACTTGCGTTATTATATCTTCTCTACAGAGCAAAAAAGAAGAGTTTCAACATAAAAGAGGCCATCAAGAAGAAGAGCAAGTTTATGGATGAGCTCAAGCGCATAGACAATGAGAAGTATCAGCTCCATGAGGACATAATAAAGACAGACACAGGCCCCATGGAAGATTCTACAAAGCGGATAAAGGCAAAGAGCCTTATCGAGTCGATAGAATCAGACCTCAGGCTGCATGGCAGGAAATCTATACAAGATATTGCAAAGGATTACTACCCAAAAAGATTGAATG
>JAHWIS010000103.1 GCA_019322385.1 Candidatus Woesearchaeota archaeon | reverse complement strand
ATCAGACTGCCTTCTTAAATCGAGCATCTTGCCTCCTTTTCATTTCAGCGACGCACGCCTCTCTGTTCGTGACCTTGCTGTTGTTTACCCTGCTCTTCGGAACAATGTAACTAGAAAATATCTCTGCGACATCATCGTCCTCAAGATTGAAATATGCTTTTCCGCTCGAGCAGTAGTTTGCCATCAGCATCCTGCATCCTTCATAAAGCATAGTATGGACTTTTTTTGCAGCAGGCATGCGCTTGATAGCCGTTGGCTCAAAGAACTGGAAACATATGTGCTGGTAATCATCATCAATCTCATCCAACCCAGGGTGTCTGTATTTTTCAATCACAAGAGGATTGGATATCCCTATTCTGTTTCCTTGGTTCAGCGAAACCTTGACTGCAACTTTTGCCGACGGGAACCTGAAATACTGATCCTCTTCATGTTCCCAGAGGATATAATTAGGAATCTTTGTGAAGATAAAGAACCCCCTACTGTTCTTGATAAAACCAAGGTTTTTCTTAGGGTCATAAAACTTGTCCGCATTGAGCATATTGTCTACAACATGGGCTTCGTGTTCGCTTAAAAGCCCTCGCAATCGCCTGTCGCTCCTGAGCCTTTTCCTGATATCAAGCCTCAAGAGCATCTTCCTTCGCGCGATTATTGCTTCTAATTTTTGGCTGTTCTGCGCCCCTATTCTGTACAATGATTTGCCTAATTTAAGGCAGGGTACGCTTTTCTTGACATCGACATCATCGACATTTTCAAGAGCGTACCCTACACCTCTTAGGGAGATCATATTGTTTTGACCTAATGATTTAGACAGATAACCTGGTTTGACCTGGCTTATCACCTTATTTTTCACGTCGAGCAATTCTTCAAGTGACATCTCTGGTTTCTGCCCTGAAGCATTTCCTTTGTGCTCAATCTTGTCCTTTGCTTGTTTTTTCAGGACATCCTTCATCGAATATGTACTGATCACGTTCTGTGCAAAGGATTTCAAGACGTACTCAGGATTAGACATGTCAACAATGTTCTTTTTCCTGCTTTTGCGCAAGATATCTTCAAGCTCAACATTGACAATTCGATAGAGCTTATCCCAATCCTGCAGAAGCGCATTCCTATCCAGTTCACTGAGCAGCGGCCCTGGAGTGATGCCGAACCGCGCCCCTCTGAAACTTAAATAATTGCGCGTCTCTTTTCCGTATATTATATTATATATCCTTCCCGTTAGTATGACGCAATCTGTATTCCTGAAATAAGAATACAAAAAATCCTGTTTCATCAGCCCACTTTCGGTCGCGTATAGACCCCTATGTTGATGCAGTCGACATCATCCCCTACCTTATCAGAGACTATGTCGTTCAGGTAAGTCTCGCCAGGATTGAACTGTCCCTCCATAGGCCTATCATCCTCGTCGTAAAGCCGTATGATGAACATGTTCTCCTCGCTCGCAGAGTCCATAAGCTCCTGAACTGCACTGCGCACATTCTTCTGTTCCTGCTCCATTGAGCCAGGATCCTTGAGCACATAGCTAATCAGTTCTCTGAACGTTCCGCCAATGTATCTCTCCTGTTCACCGCTGTTCACAAACTTTGTCAGCCTGCCGAACTGTCCTTCTCCCTCCTGGTAACGTTCATCAAGATTTAGTTTTACTTCAAGAGATTCTCCTACCATTTTCATACCTCCTATCTATTTTGTAGTACAAAATCCCTCCTCAAGCTTATCGCTGAGTTGAGATAATCAAGCACATCTACTGTGCTGCTGCCTGACAGCGCAGGCACTTCTCTCTGTACCCTTGCCAGCAATCGAGGGTTCTCGAGCTTTGCCTCGATAGTCCCTGCCTGCCTTATTGATTCAGATATTACTTTGTTGAGCTCATAAAGTGATTTGATGTTCCGCATAAGATTCCTCGTGAAGTTAAGTGCAGGCAATGCCTTGTCAAGATAATCTTCAGTAATGCTATACCTCTCCAGCAGCTTATCGACTGTGTTCTTCCCGTGCAGAAGCAGGCTTGCAGCAGAATCAACACCAAGTGCGATCCTGTCGATAATGTCCTGGCTGTCGTTAGCAAGATCCACAGCATGTACAGCTTGGTTCATGACATCCCTGAGCCTCGCAAGTCTTTCCCTTGATTCATAATATCTAGGGTCGCTTTTCCGCAACCTGCTAAGCTGCCGTGATGCCCTGACATATTCATCCTGCACATCTCTTGTCTTTCTATCAATGCCTGGACGCAATGAATGGATATTGCCCAATCTTTCATTACTAGACTGCCGGAAAGAAACCAACGCAAGATAATGCTTTTTACACAGGTGCTGGATCCCATAAAGGCCGCCGCATAGCTTCTTTACCAGATTATGCTGACTATCATAAAGAGTGTCGAGATTATTTGCTCTTCCCCATGCAGCTTTCCTGACTT